>JAJTHJ010000044.1 GCA_021298875.1 Burkholderiales bacterium
CCCGATTGCGACAGCATCCGGTGCAGGCTCTTGGCAGGTTTGTGAATTTCCTCGGCCAACGCCTCGAAGCCGACCGTAGCGTTCACCAGGTCTCGCAGGATCAACTTGGCTGATTCCGGCTCGCCATTGACAAACAGGGTGATGGCCTCGTCCAGAAGCGCCTGAGCAAAGGCCGGATCGTTCTGTACGCGCGCGGCCACGGTTTCTTTGAAATCACGGGTCAGTGCCATGTTCACTTTCCTTGTCTAGTTGATGCCTTGCGGCGCTTGTAGTCTTCCCACAGCGCCACCGCGTGGTCGATGTCCTGCTGTTGACGCTTCTTGGTGCCACCGCCGATCAGGATGATGATCTTCAGTCCGTCCTTGGCCAGGTAGATGCGCAGCCCTGGGCCCCAGTCGATCTTGTACTCACCAATGCCACGGAACCACTCGACGTTGGACAGGTTGCCCTGTTCCATCCGGCTCACCGCCACACGCACCTTGGCGGCGGCGACGGCCTCCAGCGACCCGAACCACTCCGCGAAGGGGCTGTCGCCATCGTCCAGCAGGCGTTCTTTGATCTGGTAGCTCACGCGCTGAATGGTAACGTATAAGTTCCCATTTCACCAGTGTGGCAGGTTTGATGCTTGATCGATGGCCTTGGTTGACAACGAACCGCCGCGCGTAAGTTGTTGATTTTTCTAGACCGACATCTGCGCCTACCGGCAGGCCAAACAGAGAAAAGAGACGGCTCTGGCTGAGAAAGTGGCCGATTCCGGGCGTTTCGGCCGGTGGCCGCCCGCAGCACAGGTAGCCGGATCCCCGCGCCACGCGGGGATTTCAGGCGAGAAAAAGGGCTCGGAGATTTTCCGAGCCCTTGTATATGGTGGAGGCGGCGGGAATCGAACCCGCGTCCGCGAATGGTCCGCAGACGGTTCTACATGCGTAGCCGGTCTATTTGACTCTCACCGTGCGCTTAGCCGATCGGCGGGCCGACGCACGGCCAGTCGCTGATTCTCGGCACCGGCGTCGCGACTCCGCCGGCGATCAGCCTCTGTGAATGGCGCTGCTGTCGGTTGCCCGACCTGGTCCAGAGGCAAACCAGTGCAGCGTCTAGCCGGGTTTAAGCGGCCAGAGCAAAACGCTCGTCGTTGGCGTTTGTAGTGTTCCAGCGGATTTACGAGGTGACTGGACCTCGGCATGCACCGCGCTGCTTCGCAACCCGCGTCGAAACCAGGTCGCCCCCAGCAGAACCACATGTTACGCCGGTTGCGTCGAACTCAAGGGCTACTTGAGCACGAAGTCCACGCGCGTGCCTGCCGTGCCGGGCGGCAAACCGTCGCCGCCGATCTTGGGCTCGACAAGGAAGAGGCGTGCCCGGTCGATGCCGCCGCGCTGCTGCAAGTCGTCGCGTACCGCGGTCGCGCGCCGATTGGCTAGCGCGCGCAGGTCTTCCGGCGCCGGTGCCAGGTACGCAAGCAAGCGCTGCTCCATCTCGTCTGCCGGCACGGTCTTGGCGAGTCCAATCAGGTTGCGCGGCTTGTCCGGGATCTTCTCCTCTCCGTACACGGTGGCGAGCAGCGCGGCGCGCTCCTGCGGTTCGATCGCGACCTGCGCGGCAGGCACCGAGGCGCCCCCGGCGCGCGCGAGCTGGCGCGCCTTGGCGGCACGCAGCTTGGCCTGAAGCGCGGCGGCGCGGAGTCCATCGTTGTCCACGGCCGGGTCGACGCGGCCAATCAAGTCCATCTTCAGGCCCGGCCGGTCGGCCAGTGCGCGGGCAAGCTTGTCGAGTTTCTCGCGCTGTGTCGCGTCGAGTTCGGCGCTGCCCGCCGCAAACTGCACATAGCCCAGTTCTTCGCCGGGACCGAAGGCGGCAGCCAGCAGGGTAACGGGCGCGGTCACCGCCTTGGTCAGCAGATTGACGATCACCTAGATCACGATGCCGCCGATCGAGAACTTCGGGTCGTCGAGGCTGCCCGTGACCGGCAGTCGCAGGTCGATTTCGCCGCGTGCGTTCTTCAGCAGCGCGACGGCCAGCGGGATCGGTAGCGAGGTCGCATTCGGGCTGTCGCTGCGCTCGCCGAGCGTCAGCTGATCGATGAACAGATGATTACTGGCGTTGAGCTTCCGATCCTCGATCTTGTAGCTGACCTCCATCGTCAGCTTGCCCTTGAGAATCGGATAGCCAGCGTAGTGGGCAGAGTAGGGCGTGAAGCGCGGCAGGTCCACCCCCTGGGTGCTGCCGGTGATGTCGAGGAAGAGTTTGGGCGCCAGCGGGTTCAACTGCCCCTCGATCTTGACCGGCGCTTCGCCGTCCACGCTGCCGGCCAGTGCCAGACGGGCCGGCTCGGTGCTGTCGGTGGCGAGGCGCCCGATGCTGCCGCCGATGTCGGTCAGGTTGGCGGTGTAATTGGGCCGGATGAAGTTGTCGGTGAAGTTGAGGTTGCCGCGCGCCAGCTCGATGCCTTCGATCCGCAGCGTCGGCGCCGGGGCACTGGCCGCAGTGGCTCCGGCCTCGCCGGCCGCAGGCGCGCGACGGGCAATGAGGTCGGTGAGGTTGAGCTTGCCTTGCGGCGACACGATCGCCCGCGCGTAGAAGTCGGTCAACGCGATTCGACCGAGTTCCATCTCGAGCGGGCTGCCCAAAGTGACCGCCACACGGTCGATGTCGAGCGCCTGCCACTTCAGCAGGTCTTCGCCGCCGGTCGGGTCGGTCAGGTGCAGATCGGTCAGGCGCAGCGTGCCCCGATACGCGAGCGGTGCTGCGCCGTCGGCCAGGGTCAGTTCGCCACGGCTGGACACCTGGGCCGAGACCAGCCCGGCGTTCAGATACTCGGCCAGATAGGCTTGCAGCCGGGTGATGTCGGCCGCGCGCAGATCGATGCGCAGCTGGCCCGCCGGCCGGTCCCAGCGCAGCCGGCCGTCGGCCGCAAGACTGCCGCCGCCCGCCAGTCGCGTCCGCAACTGCAGCGCCACCGGCCGAGTACCGTCGGCGCGTACACCGCTTGCCTTCAGACTGAGCGCCTCCAGCCCTAGGCGCACCGTGGGCTCGACGGCCGCATCCTCGAACTCGACGCGACCTTGTTCCACTGGGAACTCCTGCACCTCGGCCGCCCAAGGCGTTTGCGTGGTCGCGGGGCCTTGCTCGGCGACGGCTGCCGGCGGCGCGGCACGCAGCACCTGCATCCAGCCGATCTCGCCGGAGGCCAGCCGTTTGGCCGCGATCCTTGGCGCTTGCAGGAGCACCCGGTCGGCGCCGATGCGTCGCTGCGCCAGGTCGAGCCGGCCACCCGCTACCGGCAGCCGCTTTACATCGAACGCCGCGCCGGCGCCGTCCGGGCTCCGCACCTGAATATCGCGGCCGTCGATGCCAACTTCGGATAAGCGCAGTTCGAAGCCCTCGGCGCCGCGGTCGACGGCGAGCTTGCCGCGCACGCTGCTGCGGCCGTCGAGCGTCGCATTGATCGCCTGCGCGATGTAACGGGTAAAGAGCCGAAGCCTCGCCTCATCGACGTTGAAGTCGAAGCGCGCGGACAGCGGTGTCAGCGCCAGTTGCCCTTCGAGGCCGAAGCGCTCGCCGATCGCGGTCGCGCCGCTGAGCTGTACGCGTCCCGGCGCGGCCTCGGTCGTGGACAGCGCGCTCGCGGACAGGTTCAACTCGCGCGCCTCGATCCGCAAGTCGCCCACGCTGCGGTCGAAGAAGTGCAACTGCCCATCGGCCAGCTTGATCTCATCGATCTTGACCGCGTACGGCGCTGCCGCCTGTGCGCCCTGCGCGGAAGAGGTCTCGACCGGCCGCGCTAGAAACGCGCTCCAGTTGAGCGCCCCGCGCGCATCGCGTTCGACCCAAGCCTGCGGCGCCTGTATCTGCACGCTGGTCAGTTCGAGCCTTCGCTCCAGCGGTGCGAAGGCGGCGATGTCCACCCGCAGGCTTTGCCATTGCAGCAGCGGTGCCGCTGCCGGCCCCGCCGGCGCGGCGAGTTTCAGGTCGCGCAGCGTGGCGGTACCGCTGACGACCACCGCGGCCGGCGCGGCACCGTGCGCTTGGCGGAAAGCGACCGTCAGATCGGTGTCCAAGCGCGCCGAAGGCAACTCGAAATTGAGTTTCAGCGGCACCGCCGACAGGTAGCGCGGCACCTCGAGGCCGTCGAGCTTCAGATGCAGCACCGACTCCAGCGAGTCCGCAAAAGGCCGTGTCTCGCCGGTCAACGCCAGTGCAGTGCCATCGAGCCGCGCGGCGAAAGCGGGCTGGACCTTGACTTCGAGGTCGGCCGGCAGATTGGACAGGAAGGGCAGGCCGAGGCGGATGTCCTCCAACGCATGCTTTTGTCCGCGTGGACAGTCGTCGAAGTCGATGCGGCTGTCGGCGACTTCGAGGTTGTACAGCGCAAAGCGCGCCGGGCCGCTTTCGCTCTTGGGGCGGGCGGCCAGCCGATCGACGATGTCGCTGAAGTTGAACCGCTGCGCGTCCAGCCGTGCAAGGTTCAGCGTCAGGCCGTCGATGCGCAGCGCCTCCAGCACCGGCGCGCGGTACCACAGGCTCGCCAGCGAGATGTTGGCCTCGATCTCGCGCACCGTGGCGAGCGGTGGCTCGCCGGGCGCGGCGGCGTCGATCCGCAGGTTATCGAGCCGGGCCGACAGGCGCAGCGGGTTGACCGTCACCGTCTCAACCTGCACGGTCCGGCCGAGTGCCTCGCCAGCAACGGTACCCACGGCCCAACGCAGCGCGCGCGGCAGCAGCAGCAGCGATAGCACGACGTACAGCAGGTACAGCGCCAGCAGGGCGACGGCGATGCGTCGCACGCGCGGCGAGGCGAGACGGCCGATCTGCATCGCTATGCCAACGATGTCGAAATCAGCGGCAACAGTTGCTGCGGCGTGTCGATGGCATGGTCGGCGCCCCACTGGCGCCAGTCGCCGTCGCCCAGATAGCCATAGGTGGCCACGACCGTGATGAGTCCCGCGGCGCGGCCGGCGTCGATGTCGCGGCGGTCGTCGCCGACGTAGATCGCGGCGCTCGCCGCAACACCGCAAGCCGCAGCGGCGTGCAGCAGCGGCGCCGGGTGCGGCTTGGCATGCGGGGTCGTGTCGCCGCTGACCACCACCGCGGCGCGCTCGGCAAGCCCCAGCGCGCGTACCACCGGCGCCGTGTAGCGGGCGATCTTGTTGGTGACGATGCCCCAGCGCAGGCCGCGCGACTCCAGGGCGACGAGGGTGGCTGTCACGCCGTCGAAGAGCCGCGTGTGCACGTCCAAGGCCTGCGCGTAGTAGTCGAGAAAGCGCAGCCGCAGCGGCTCATAGTCGGCGTCGTCCGGCGTCACGCTCAAGGCGGCGCCGATCAAGCCGCGCGCGCCGTGGCTGGCGTAGGGACGGAGCCGCGCCTGCGGCAGCGGCGGCAGACCGCGGTCGGCACGCAGCCGATTGGCAGCGGCGGCCAGATCCGGCGCGGTGTCGGCGAGCGTGCCGTCCAGATCGAACAGCACCAAAGAAGTCCGCGCCATCGTCTACGCCGGCTTGCGGCAGGCCATCAGGTAGTTGACGTCGGTATCGGGGCCGAGCCGCGCGGTGTGCGTGAACGGGTTGTAGGTCATGCCGAGCAGTTCGACCACCTCCAGCCCGGCGGCGCGCGCGTGGCCGGCGAGTTCGCTCGGGCGGATCAGCTTGGCGTACTCGTGCGTGCCGCGCGGCAGCAGGTTCAACACATACTCGGCGCCGACGATGGCCAGTGCAAAAGCCTTGGCGTTACGGTTGATGGTGGAGAAAAACACCCAGCCGCCGGGGACGATCAAGTTCGCGCAGGCGGCTACGGTCTGCGCCGGGTCGGGCACGTGTTCGAGCATCTCCAGGCAGGTCACCACGTCGAAGCTGGCGGGTGTTTCGGCAGCTAGCTCCTCCGCCCCGGCGACGCGGTACGTCACGCGGGCGCCGCTTTCCAGCGCGTGCAACTGTGCTACGCCGATCTGCCGCTGCGCGAGGTCGATGCCGGTCACCTGCGCGCCCTTGGCGGCCATCGCCTCGGCCAGGATGCCGCCGCCGCAGCCGACGTCGAGCACTCGCTTGCCGGCCAGGCCGCAGTGACAGTCGATCCACTCGCAGCGCGGCGGGTTAATGACGTGGAGCGGACGCATCGCGCCCTGCGGGTCCCACCAGCGGTGCGACAACTCGGAAAAGCGGGCCAGTTCGGCCGGATCGGCGTTGGTGGTGGCGGCGCTCGCCATGGCGGTGCTCCAATGCGGGAGCCGCGATGTTAGCGAGGCGACCGGCCGTTGGCGTAAAGTCTCGGCTCCCTGAAAACACGGAGGCAGTTGCAGGCATGAAGCGCAAGCAAATCGTCGGCGGCATAGCCGCTTTGGTGGCCGCGTGTTACGCTGGCGCGCAAACCCCGGGTGTGGTGACCCGGGTTCACCCCGGCGATCCGGATCCGGTGCCGGGAGCCAAGCCAGTCGCCGTTCAGGCCATCGACACACTGCGCGGCGAAGGTCTGTACTCGATCCTCGGCAGCCGCGTCGTGAACCTGCGGGTGGGCGACAAGCTCGTGGACAACCGCTATCCGGTCACCGAGACGGCGACCGATGCCGCCGGCAGCTTCAACGCGCATCTGGACGTGGCGCATTTTCTGCGCGACGGCGAGCGGCGCGCGCTGGGTCGGCCCAACTTTGCCGCCCCCGGCGAGGGCGGCGCGATGACGCTGATCTACCAGTCGGCCACGCCGCTGCGGGTGTCGGTGACGATGCAGGGCTACGACGTTTCAGGTCTGGCGATACGCGACTTTCTGCGCACCGCCGACAGCACCGCCGACAGCA
>JAJTHJ010000238.1 GCA_021298875.1 Burkholderiales bacterium
ACGAGATGCATGTCGATGGCGCGGTCGGTACGCGGATGTTCTACAACGGGGGCCTGTTCGACTTCGCCGCCGCGCAGCGGGCGGCGGGCCGCACCACGGTTGGCGTGGAGAACCTGTACGTGATCCACAACGGCCAGTTGCGGCCAGTGCCGGCGCAGACGCCGCGCACCCTGCGCGGCATCGGCGCCCGCGCGCTCGCCAGCACCGGCAAGTCGGCGGCGGTCGGCGACCTGTTCCGCATCTACGTGCTGGCGCAGCGCGGCGGCGGCAACCTGCGCTGGATTACGCTGCCCGCGGGTGTCGAAATCGAAGGCGAGGAGACCTTCGACCCGGTGGCAATGACCGCGCTGTTCGAGGTGGGCTACGCGCTCGGCGCAAAAGGCCCGCCGTGGATCGACCGGCTGCCGGGGTTCTCCGGCGATCACTAGCTCTTGCATCGCCGCTACCCCACCGCCAGCGCGACCGGCATCGCCGCCAGCCGCTCGTACAAGCGCGCTTCGGCGCGGATCGGCCACCAGTCGTAGAGAAAAATCTCCAACGGCCGCCACAGCGCCACCCAGGCGCCGATCACGAAGCTGTCGACGGCAAAGCTTGCGGCCAAGCCCGACAGAATGCGCGGCGCAACCCATTCGGCGAAGGCGACCGCCACCGCGACGAACGCCAAGCCGATCCCCAGGCTGATGCGGCCGGTGCGGAACAGATCGCGCAGGCGCCGCCGCTCGACCGCAGCGCGCCGCGCGTAGTGCTGGCGCACGCTGGCGGCGACCTCCGCGTCGTCGGCGGCAGCCTCGCGCGACAACTGCACGCGCAGTGCGAGCGCGCTGCCGGCCGGCAACTCGCGCGCCGACTCGACGATGAACTCGTCGGCGCGCGGGTCGAGGTCGCGCTCGCGAAACGGCGCCGGGTCGAGCGCGTCGAACAACTGGCGCGGCTCGTCGAGCCGGATCTCGATGGGCGCGGCGGCGACGCTCACGCTCACCCCGCAGGCGTGGCGGGTGCGGGCGCGGCGCCGGGCGCGCCCGGCTTGCCGCCGAACACGGCCACGTACAGCGTCGGCAGCACGACGAGGGTAAGCAGCGTGGCGATCATCAACCCGCCCATGATCGCGAAGGCCATCGGCCCCCAGAACACGGTGGGCGCGATCGGGATCAGCCCGAGCACGGTGGAAAACGCGGTCAGCGCCATCGGCCGCAGGCGCGAACTGGCAGCGGCGACCGCCGCGTCCCACACGCTCTTGCCGGAGGCCACGTCGGTTTCGATCTGCACGATCAAAATGACCGCGTTCTTGGCGACCATGCCGAGCAGCGACAGGATGCCGAGAATCGCGACGAAGCCCAGCGGCCGGTTGAATACCAGCAGCGACAGCACCACGCCGATGATCGACAGCGGCAGGATCGCCAGGATGATCCCGAGCTTGCGGAAGCTCTGCAACTGGAACATCAGCACGGTGATCATCAACAGCAGCATCAGCGGCACCACCGCGAACACCGAGGCCTGCGAGACCGCGCTCTCTTCGGCGATGCCGCCGGTGTCGATCCGGTAGCCCTTGGGCAGCTTGGCGTTGAGTTCCGCGATCCGCGGTTCGAGTTCGGCCACCACGGTGGCCGGCAGCACGCCGGGCACCACGTCGGCGCGCACCGTCAGCGTGGGCGCGCGGTCGCGCCGCCACACCAGCGGGTACTCCTGCTCGTACTCGAAGCTTGCCAACTGGCCGAGCGGCACCGTGCGGCCGTTGGCCAACGGAATCTGCAAGGCGCGCAGAGTGGCGACCTCGCTGCGCTCGTCGGCCACCGCGCGCGCGACCACGTTGATCAGATAGATGTTGTCGCGCACCTGGGTCAGGGTCGAACCGCTGGTGGCGGCGTTGAGCACGACCGCCAGCGCCGCCGAACTGACGCCGAGCCGGCGCGCTTCGTCCTGATCGACCTTGACGCGCAACTGGCGCGCCGGTTCCATCCAGTCGAAATTCACGTGGCGCGCGCCGCTGCCGCTGGCGACGACCTGCGCCAGCTGCTGGGCAATGCCCGCCACCTCGTCCTTGTCCGGGCCGCGCACGCGGTACTGGATCGGCCAGCCCACCGGCGGCCCGAGTTCCAGCGGCGACACGCGCCCCACCACGTTGGGAAACTCGTCGGCCAGCAGTTTCTCCAGCTTGACCTCGAGCCGCTTGCGCGCTTCGAGATCCTTGGCGACCACCACCGACTGGCCGAAGAACTCGTTTTGCAACTGCACGTTCAGCGGCAGGTAGAAGCGGATCGCACCGCGGCCGACGTAGCTGCTCCAATGATCGACGTCCGGGTCCTTGGCCAACGCCTGCTCGAAGCGCTTGACGGTCTCTTCGGTGGCGAAGATCGAGGCGTTTTGCCGCAGCGTCAGATCGACGACCAGTTCCGGCCGGTCGGAGGCCGGGAAGAACTGCTGCGGGACGAAACGCACGCCATAGAGCGCGGCGAAGAAGGCCGCCACCGTCACCCCAATCGTCACCCAGCGCGCGCGCATCGCGAGATTGAGAAACTTCGCGTAACCCAGCATCAGCTTGCCGGGCTGGTCCGCGCCCGCCTCGGGCGGCTTGAGCAGTGCCATGCCGATCACCGGCGCGAAGATCACCGCCACCAACCACGACGTGACGAGCGCAATGGCCACCACCGCGAAGATCGAGAAGGTGTACTCGCCGGCCGAGCTTTGGGCGAACCCGATCGGCACGAACCCGGCAATGGTGATCAGCGTGCCGGCCAACATCGGCGCAGCGAGTGTGGCGTAGGCGAAGGTGGCGGCGCGCTCCTTGGTGTCGCCGGCGGCCAGCCGGCGCAGCATCGCGTCCACAGTGGTCATCGCATCGTCCACCAGCAGGGTCAGCGCGATGATCAGAGCGCCGAGCGAGATGCGGTGCAGGTCGATGCCGTAGATCTGCATCACCGCGAACACGATGGCGAGTGTCAGCGGGATGGCAAGCGCCACCACCGCCCCCGGCCGCACGCCGAGGGCGACGAAACTCACCCCGAGGATGATGACCACCGCCTGCCACAGCGAGGTCATGAAGTCGCTGATCGCCACGTCCACCGTGACTGCCTGATCGGCGACCAGAATCGGCTCGATGCCGTGCGGCAGGCCGGCGCGGATGTCGGCCATCTCTTCCTTGATGCGTTGGCCGAGGGCCAGGATGTCGCCGCCGTCGCGCATCGCCACCGCCAGGCCGATGGCCGGCTTGCCGTTGACGTGGAACATCGGCTGCGGCGGATCGGCGGTGCCGCGCCGCACGGTCGCCACGTCCGACAACCGCAGCGTGCGGCCGTTGACCGAGAAGTTGACCGCCTTCAAGTCTTCTTCGGAGTCGAAGGCGCCCGACACCCGCAGGAAGATGCGCTCCTCGTTGGTGTTCATCACCCCGGCCGGCCGCACGACGTTCTGCGCCTGCAAGGCCGCCACCAGCGCCGGGTACGACAGCCCCAGCCCGGCCAGCTTGGCGGGGGAAAACTCGAGAAAGATGCGCTCGTCCTGCGCGCCGAGGATCTCCACCTTCGACACGTCCGGCACCGCCAGCAGGCGCGAGCGGATGCCCTCGACCGTGTCGCGCAACTCGCGCTGCGAGAAGCCGTCGGCGGTGAAGCCGTAGATGATCCCGTAGGTGTCGCCGAAGTCGTCGTTGAACCCCGGCCCGATCACCCCCTGCGGCAGCGTGTGGCGCATGTCGCCGACGTTCTTGCGCACCTGGTACCAGATGTCAGGCACGACCGCCGCCGGCGTGGACTGCTCCAGCTCGACGAAGATCGTGGTGAAGCCCGCCGTGGTGTAGCTGCGCACGCGATCCAGGTGCCGCGTCTCTTGCAGCGTGCGCTCGATGCGCTCGGTGACCTGGGTCAGCGTGTCGTCCATCGACGCGCCCGGCCAGCCGGCGAAGACGACCATCGTGCGGAAGGTGAAGGCCGGATCCTCGCCGCGCCCGAGCCGCATGAACGCCAGCGACCCGGCGATCACCGCCGCGATCATGAAGTAGATGACGAGCGAGCGACGCGCGATCGCCCACTCGGACAGATTGGGGCCGATCACTTGGCCGCTCCGCTCTTGGCCGCGTCGGCCCTGCGTGCGTCCAGCAGGCGCACCTTCTGGCCCGGGCGCAGCGCCTGCACGCCGGCGGTGACGACCACGTCGCCGGCGGCAAGACCGGAAGCGACCACCACCCGCGCAGGGTCGAAGCTCGCGACCTCGATGGGTTTCGCGGCCACCGTCTGCGTCTTGGGATCGACCACCCAGACGGAGGTCTGCCGGTCGCTGCGCACGAGCGCGGAAGCGGGGATCGAGATCGCCGTGCCGCCCCCCGCGAGCCGCAGCGACCCGACCACCGTGCTGCCGAGCCGCATCGCCGGCGGCGGGTTATCGAGCGCAATGCGCACGCGGAAGGTGCCGGTCACCGGATCGGCGCGCGGGGCGACTTCGCGCGCGCGGCCGGTGGTGGCGACCCTGGCGTCGGTGGCCAGCGCGACCTTGACCGTGGCGTTGGCGGGCGTGGCGTCCTTGATCTGCGCCGGCACGTCGAACACCGCGTCGCGCCCGCCTTGCTTGGCCACCTGCAGCACCATGCGGCCGGCGCCGACGACTTCACCCGGCTCGACGCCCTGCGCGGTCACGACCCCATCGACGTCCGACTCCAGCCGCGTATAGGACAGGCGGTTCTGCGCCAGCACGACCTGCGACTGCGCGGACTCCACGGCCGACTCGGCGCTGCGGAACGCTGCCTCGGACTGCTCGAACAAGGCTTGCGAGACCGCCCGCTCGGCGACCAGGCTTTTCAAGCGGTTGTAGTTGCTGCGCGCTTCTTCCAGCCGGGCGCGGGCGCCGGCCAGTTGTGCCTGCGCCGATTGCAGCGCGCTTTGCTCGTTTTCGGCGTCGAGCCGTGCGACCAACTGGCCGCGCCGGACCGTATCGCCGACGCCGACGGCCCGCTCCACCAGTCGCCCGTCGATGCGGAAGGCGAGGTTCACCTCGGTCTGCGCCTGCACGTTGCCGGTCAGCGACACGCCGCCGTCGAGATCGCGCTTGTCCACCGTGTAAGTGCGCACCGGGCGCACTTCCGGCGCGGGCGGCTCGGCCGCGGGGCGGCAGCCCGCAAGCGCGGCGGCGGCAAGCGCCAGACCAAGCGCCCCGAGGCGCGGTGCAAACAGGCGGGAAGGCGGGCTGGATGTCACGTGAACTCCTCCTCGAGCGGCGAACCTGACCTGACCGGGAAGCGCCAGGTTCCAAGCGCAAACGCAGTCGCGAACGATACGCGAGAGATCGCCGAATGTGTGTGACCGAGCACGCTCGCCGGTTGTGCGGCTGGGCGGTTCCGTGGCATCGTGCGGCGCCGACCGACTCTGCATGCACACGCTCCGATGCGCCCCACCCCGTTGTTCGCTTGCGCCCTGCTCGCCGCCATTGCGGCACCCGCTGCCGCGCAACCCACTACCGCCGGCGAATGCCATGCGATCGCCGATGCCACGCAGCGGCTCGCCTGCTACGACCGCGCCACGGGCCGCGCCGAAGCAGCGCCCGCCGCACGCCCCGCCGAGCCGACCGCAGCCTTGCAGGCCGCCGCCACGCCCAGCGCGCCACCGGCGGCACCCCCAGCCTCGCTGCTCGACGAGTCCTGGGCCTTGACGCCGGAGTCCGACCGCTACGCGCTGAAGTTCTACAACTCGAACTACCTGCTGTTCGGCCGCTACAGCAGCAGCGTGAACAACGCGCCGTTCTCGCCAGTCTTCGATGCCGCCGGCATCCCCGACCAGCAGTTGAACTCGACCGAGGCCAAGTTCCAAATCAGCGGCAAGTTGCGCTTGTGGGCCACCGACGACCGCCGCTGGGGCCTGTGGGCGGCGTACACGCAGCAGAGCAACTGGCAGGTCTACAACGGCGACGTGTCGCGCCCGTTCCGCGAAACCAACTACATGCCGGAACTTTTTGCGAGCTACAACCCCGAACTCGCCTGGGGCGACTGGCGCTGGCCGGTGGTCACGCTGGGCCTGAACCACCAGTCCAATGGGCGCTCCGATCCGTTGTCGCGCAGTTGGAACCGTGTGTTTGCCCAGTTTGGCGTCGAGAACGGCAACCTCGCGCTGTACCTGAAGCTCTGGTCGCGCATCTCCGAAAGCGCAGAGAAAGACGACAACCCGGATATCACCGACTACTACGGCCACGGCCAGATCGATGCGATCTACCGCTGGCGCGGCCACAGCTTCACCGGCAGCCTGCGCGGCAACGTCGGCACCGGCAAGGGCGCGGTACAGGCCGGCTGGTTCAGCCCGCCGTTTCTAGGCACACTGCGCGGCTACGTGCAGGTGTTTTCCGGCTACGGCGAAAGCATGATCGACTACAACTGGCGCCAGACCACGATTGGAATCGGCATCGCATTGAGCGACGGCCTGTAGCCTTCACCCCTTCCGCAGCCCGCGCTGCACTCTCACCGAGGAGCTTCTTCCCATGCGTACGAACCTCATCCCGATTGCCGCCGCGCTTCTGCTTGCCGCCGGCGTCGCCGCCGCACAGACCTCCGTCAGCTACGGCCGCATCACCGCTGTGCGCCAGGTCACCGTGGACAACGCTCGCGCCCAGACCGGCGGCGCGCTGATCGGCGGCGCGCTCGGCGTGGCCAGCGGCTCCGGCCAGTCGGCCAGCAACCGCGCGCTGCGCGGCGTCGGAGGTGCTGCGGTCGGCAACCGGGTCGGCGGTGCGATGGGCAGCCAGCAGGCCTTTGAGTACACGGTGCTGCTGGGCGGCACCAACACGATCACGATGGTCACCGACCAGGCCGGCCTGCGCGTCGGCGACTGCGTGTCGGTCGAGCGTGGCCAGTTCAACAACCTGC
>JAJTHJ010000363.1 GCA_021298875.1 Burkholderiales bacterium
GAGGGAAACGCGCCGGGTGTCGCCGTCTTCGGGTCGCTTCGCATGGCTCCTGCGCCGTGCACATCAAGCCAGCGGCGTCGCCCTGATCCGGGCGGCACCTCCATGTAACCCATCGCCGGCCCGATCGCCGCATAGACAGCGAGTTCGCCGGTCCGTGAGAAGGCGCGATTCGGCGCCGTCGCGGGCGGCGGCCCCTCGAGATGCGTGGTGGACGACCAGAGGTAGACAAGGTGATCGCTGAACCCGAACAGCGGATCGATGGCCGGCATTCGGGAATAGTCGACGATCGAATGAAGTTCCTTCGCGTTCGGCAGTCTCCAGTCCCGGTGACCGCCCAGCGAGAGCCCGCCGCAGTAGGCCAGGGCGTCCGCCCAGCGCAGCGCCCCAGCGTCATTGCGCCGCTGCCAGACCAGGCCCGTTGCGCGATCGGTCACCGTTTCAGCGTCCGGGTGGAAATCGTTCCGCCCGTAGGAAGGACCTCGAACCAGTCGGACGGCGAGCCGGTTGGGCGTCTGCATGCGGTTGCCTGGGTCCTTGACCGGATAGCCCTTGATCCGGCCGTCAGCGAAGTTGACGCCAAAGACCGTTTCGTCGCCGCCCATGGTCCGGCCGACGTAGCGTGTCGCGCTCCACTCCTGAACATCGATCGGCCTTCGGCCGTGCGCCGCGTCGCCGAGGCCTGTGCCCGCACCGTAGGCGAACTCGAAGACGGAGGTGTCGATGTAGGGTCGCGAGGTTCGCGGATCGCCCGAATACCCGCCGCGATAGTCGATGAGCGAATACAGTTCGCGGATTGTCGGCGTGCGCCAATCATCGTGACCGCCAAGACGGCTCGCCCGCGCGAAGCCGTCGAGATCGAAGAATGTAACCGGAGGGCTGGGCGCCTTTGCCCAGACGAGTCCCGTTACCCTGTCCGTGACCGTACCGTCACCGTTGTCGACATAGCTGGGTCGTCTGCCAGGATGCTGGGCGTCCTGCCCGGAGAGAAAAGCCCCGGCCGCCGAGCACTGGATGGCGTCGCCATGTTCGCTGTAGCACTTGTCCTGCCCCGTACCAACGACCGGGTAGTGCGCGGCGGCCGATGCAGCCGTTCCCGCCCCCCAGGTCTGAAATACGACAAGGGGGAGGCAGGTGCCAGCGATGAGAGCGAGGATGGTCTTCATTAGCGTTCCCCGTGCAAGCGCTCATCCGGGGCGGAATCGCCAGGCGCGCGCCATGTCCTGCGAGCTGTACGACCGAACACGATGCCTCCATGGCCGCTGCCAATCGCGCCTTCGGATCGCAGAACCGGCTCCCACTTTCGCGGAACGCTGCCTGTGGAATTAAGCGCTCATCGCTGGGGCGAGGTCAAGAAATCGGGTTGGCGCGCACTCGGGTCCCGCCGCCGGACAGGCGAACCTTGCACGATATTAAGTCACGTGAGTTCGATCCAGAGGGCGTTGGAAACAGGGATGGGGTCGAAGAAACTGAGCTTGCGGCCATGGTCGAAGACGAGCCTGGGCGCGGGCGCATGACCTTGTCGAGCGCCCACTCGGGGGCGGCGCTGACCGCGCCGCCGTCCGCGACGTCGCCGCCAAGGCCGCCGAGAACATGCCCGTCGTCTGGCCGCGCTGCTCCACGGACTCGATCACTTCGAAGCCGGGACCTGACCGCACTGATCGTCGCGCGCGGAGCCGGACGCTCGCAGGCGAACGCTAGACAATGCCCATCCGTGACATGCCCTGAAACAATGACTGCTGCGATGACCGGAGGCCCGTGCCCCTTGGGAATAAACGTCGATCTGCCCCCGGGGCTGGAAGAACTCGTCCGATCAAAGGTTGCCTCCGGGCTTTACACGTCGGCGAGCGAGGGGGTTCGCGAGGCGCTGCGCCTGATGCAGGAGGAGGATCGACCGCGGGAGGCGAAGCTCGCGCAGTTGCGCAGCGACGTACGCCGGGGGCTGGCCAGCGGGCCGGATGAACCGTGGGATGCGGCGGCCGTCAAGAGGGGGGCGCATGCACGGCGGACGAGCTAGCTGGTGTTGGCCTGAATGCCGCGGTTCGCCGCCGATATCAACCCTCGACTTTCTCCTGCAACCACACCTTGATCAGCGACTGGTAGGGCACATCGCGCGCGTTGGCCGCCGCCTTGATGGCATCGAGCAGGTGCTGCGGCAGGCGCAGCGAGATGGTTTTCGTCGACGGCTTCAGGTTGGGTAGCACCACGCGCTGCGCCTTCGCCCAGTCGAGATGCTGGGTGCAGTCGCGCCCTTCGGCTTCCCAGTACGCACGCTCCTGCGCCTCGGTCCTGAACCTGGGCAGCGGCTTAGCGGGTTTGCTCATGGACGCTCTTCTCCTTGCGATGCATGTCGCGCGCCGAGATCACCCGGATCAGGGTGTCGTCACCGCGCAGCGTGAAGGTGACGTGCAACAACCGACCGTCGAGCGTCTTGCCGAGGGCATGGAAGCGGGCTTCCTGATCGCGGTGCCGCAGGTCTTCCAGGATCAGTAGCGGCTGGTTGAAGAAGACCTCTTCGGCCTCGGCCTGCGCCACGCCGTGCTTCTCGTTCTTGCGGGCGTTGCCGTCGTCCCAGTCGAAGCCGGTGATCCGCTCGAGATCGATCATCGATGTACATTATCATCATATACACGAGTTCGCGAACGACGCGCCGGCGATGAGCCTCCTGCGTTGCGGGAAGTCCATCACACGCAGCCCGATGTTCAGCGGGTATGGCCGGCGGGTACGATTTTGTAAGGTTCTGAAAAAGACAACCGGATCATGACCTTGAAGAACCGCTCACGGTTCAACGTCTGACGACGGCGGACGGGGCTGCGCGATGCAGACGACAAGCGTTCGCCACGCGCAGGCCGGCGACATCGACTGGCTCGCAACCCACGACCGTTGGCCGCGCGCGGAAGATTGGCCGCTGAAGGTCGCGGCACGCCACATCTACGTCGCGGAGCACGCGGGCGAGCGCGCCGGCTGGGCGCGGCTCGACGTGGTGTGGAGCACGGTGCCGTTCATGGCGATGATCCAGGTGCTGCCGCCGTGGCGCGGGCGCGGCTACGCGGCCCTGTTGTCCTCGGCGCAGAGCGACGAGTCGCAGGCTCAAGCATGGCATGGCACCTGCGGCTGGGTTTCATACGCAACGGGATCGTCGAGCACGTGGCCGACGAAGGCATTCACGAACTCGTGCACCGCAAGCTGTTCGACACCGCCGCACCGCAATGACCGGCCGGCGCGTCGGCGGGCGTCGCCGCAGCCCGCCACTGCCCGCTACGGCACCACCGTCACCGTGGCGCGGACGGTCACGTTGCTGGCACTGCCCACCGTCGCGTAGGTGGCGGTCAGCTCCACCGGCGTCAGTCCCGTCACCGCCGCCGGCGCGGTGTAGGTCAGGCTCGCCGCGCTCGCCCCGTTGGCCAGCGTGCCCGCCGCCGTCGTGCCGCCCGCCACCGTGGCGCTGCGCGCCGTGCTCGTGGGCAGGTCCGCCGCCACGCACGCCGGCAGCGGCGCACTGGCGCTCGGCGCCGTGCCCGCCAGCGGATCGGCACACAGCCCCGCCACGGCAATGCTCGCGCTGCCATTCGGCGCAATGTCCGCCGTCGGCGCCTTCAGCGCCAGCGCCGCATACAGGCTCACCACCCGCGGCTCAGCCAGATTCACCGTGATCTCTTCGACGATCGCCGCGGTGGACGCGGTGCAGTTGTCGCTCGCCCCGGTTGCCGCGCGCGCCGCCGGCCGCAGCCGGTACCAATCGCCCTGGCTGGTGCCGGCAACCGCCCGCTGCTCGGCCACGCCGATCAGCACGCCGGCACTGCCGAGCCGACAGTCGGCCAGCCGCCCGATCTTGACCGCGATCGGCTGTGCGGCAGTGCCGCTCCAGTCGATCCGGTAGGAGTAGCCCAAGCCGCCGGGGGTGGTGTCGGTGATGGGCGTGATGCTCACGCTGGTGGCCGCCGCAAAGGCGTTGGCCGGGACGGTGATGGTGATGAGGCCACTGCCGTCGGTCAGGCTGCCGCCGCCAGCGCCGATGCTGGCGCTCGCCGCCGGCCCGGTGGCCGTGCCTACTGCGGTGCGCGCCGGCGCGGCGGTGACGGTCAGGGTGGCGTTGTTGCTGGTGACGCTGCCGCCGCTGTTGGCGACCACCACGCTGAACTGCGCGCCGTTGTCGGCGGCGGTGGTGGGGGCGATGCTGTAGCTTGCGCTGACGGCCCCGGCGATGGTGCTGCCGTTTCTACGCCACTGATAGGTCAGGTTGTTGCCGCTGGCGGCAACGCTGAAGGTGGCTGCTGCCCCTTCGACGACGCTGACGCTGGCCGGCTGGGTGGTGATGACGGGAGCGGGGTCAGGCGTTGGGGAGGGGGTGGCGCCCCCTCCGCCGCCACCTCCGCCGCCGCAGGCGGCCAGTACGAGGGCGCCGGCCGCGGCCAGCAGGGTCTTGATCCAGGTTGGGGTCATGTTGGTTGTGCCTCTGTCGCTGTTGACGCGCTTTGCTCGATCCGATCAGCCGATGCCTGCCGGCCGCCCTTCGGCGCTCCAGACGTTACCGAGTCCTTGCGTGGGGTCCGCGATGGAAAGCAGCGCTTCGTCCGTGCGGGCCGCGCTCTGCGGGGCGAAGCCCGCCATCGCCTGCACCAGCAAGGCCACCGCCGCGGCCGCCGGCGGGGTCAGGGCGGTGCCGTCGGCGGTCTCGATCCGCGCCAGCCGGTTGTTCTCCGACAGGTACCAACCGGCAATGGTGATGGTGTCGGTGCTGCCGGCGATGCGCACTTGCAGGTCGTCGCCGACGCGCTCGAAGCTCACGTCGCCGGCGCCGATGCCCGCCTTGAATCGCAGGGTGTCCTGCGCGCCTGCGCCTTGCAGGTTGGTGATGCGGTCCTGCCCGTCGCCGCGGCCGAAGAGGTAGGCATCGATGCCGCTGCCGCCGTCCAGGAAGTCGGCTCCAGCACCACCGTCCAGGGTGTCGTTGCCGCCGCCGCCGGCCAGTTGGTCGTCGCCGGCGCCTCCGAGCAGGGTATCGGCGCCGCGGTTGCCCCAGAGCACGTCGTTGCCGGCACCGCCGTCCAGAACGGCGCCGCCGTAGAGGAAGCGGTTGCTGGCCAGGCTGATGAGGTCGTCGCCGGCGCCGCCGGCAAAGACTTCGATGCCGGCGCCTCGGGCGGCAGCTTGTGCGGCCGAGTCGCCGCTGACGCCGTCGTCGAGCAGCAGAACGTCGTTGCCGTCGCTGCCCTGCAGGGTGTCCATGCCCTCGCCACCGTCGAA
>JAJTHJ010000067.1 GCA_021298875.1 Burkholderiales bacterium
CAAGGCCGCAGCCGCCGACGAGCCGGCGGCTGCCCGCGCCAAGGCTGCACCGCCCGAGTCGCCTGCACCAACCGCCGCGCCGAGCGCCGCGCCCCCTTCCGTACCGAAGGAGAGCACGAAAATGGCTGACGAGACCCTTGCCGCCCCCGCCACCGACGCCCAGCGCCCGCAAGTGCGTGTGGCGGTTTCGCCCAGCCTGCGCGAGAGCGTCGTTTACGCCGACGGCGTGCAGTCGCTGGCAATCCGCGGCGGCGTCGGGCACTTCGACCCGTAGCAGATTCTCGGTACCGACAAGGCAGGCGAGCAGCGGATGATCACGCACCCGATGGTCGTGCCGATCGCCGCGTTGAACGAGATGCTGCAAATGCTGGCCGCCGCCGCCAATGCGACGCGCGAGCGCGCGCAGCAGGGCGCCGAAGCGGCGAAGTAGTCGACCCAGGCGCCCGCGGCGCTTCGCGCTTGGTCGTCCCGAGCGCAGCGAGGGACGAGCGGCTTCACGGCCCCAACAGCAGATCCCTCGCTGCACTCGGGATGACGGTTTCGCCCGCGCGCCGCGCCGGCTCGAAGCGCTAAACGGGCATCGGCTGCCGGTCGCTCAGGCGCAGCCAGCCGCGCGCGATGCGGTAGATCGCCCATAGGCCGAGCGCGATCAGGCCGACGATCCAGGTCGCCACGCCGACCACCACGACCAGCAGCACCGCCGACACCACGGCCACCACGATCGTCCACAGCAGCGCGTACCAGAAGGTGCGGATCTGCCAGCTGAAGTGCGACTCCAGCCAGGTGCCGCGCGCGTCGCTGCGCTTCACGTAGTTGACGATCACGGCGATGATCGACGGCCAGCCGAAGACGAAAGAGCCGATCACCGTGGCCGCGCCAAACGCGCCGATCACCAGGCTCAGCGCGTGCAGCGCATAGACCAGCGTGACCGTGTTGCGAAGCGAGCGTTCGTTATCGGGCAGGGGGGTGGACATGTTCGGTACTCCGTGCGGCAAAGTGCCGCGAGCATAAGCGCAGCTACTGACGCTGCCGTTGCAAGTAGCCAGCCAGCCGCGCCGCACCGTCGGCCAGCCGCTGCGGCGTGGACGCAAAGCACCAGCGCAGCCAGCCTTCGCCCTCGGGGCCGAAGGCCACACCCGGCGCCAACCCCAAGCCCGCCTCGCGCACCAGCGCCTTGGCGCAGGCGAGGCTGTCGTCGCTCGCGCCGGCGATGCGCAAGAAGAGATACATCGCGCCGGCCGGCGGCGCGGCGATCACGCCGGGCAGATCGGCCAACTGCGCGAGCAGCGCCGCTCGCGCGGTGCGCAGCCGCGCCTGCACGTGCGCGACCCACGGCTCGCCCTGCTCCAGTGCCACCGCCGCCGCCTTCTGCACGAAAGGCGGCGCGCACGAGGTGTTGAACTCGATCAGCTTGCCGATCTGCTCGATCAGCGGCGCCGGCGCAACCAGCCAACCCAGTCGCCAGCCGGTCATCGACCAGGCCTTGGAAAACGTGTTGGCGCTGACGACCCGGTCGTCGGCCTCCACCTGGCCGAGCACGCCGGGGGCCAGCCCGTCGGCGGTGTCGAAGGCGATGCGCTCGTAGGTATCGTCGCTGACGAGCCAGATGCCGTGCCGCCGGCAGTGCGCAAGCAGCGCGTCCCACTGCGGCTGCGGCATCGTCCAGCCGGTCGGGTTGTTGGGCGAGTTGACCAACACCATCCGCGTCGCCGGCGTGGCGGCATCGAGCAACCGGTCCAAGTCGAGCGACCACGCGCCGTCGCAGTTGGACAACGGCACCCGCAGCACCTGCGCACCGAGAATCTCCGGGATCGCCGTCAGGTTCGGCCACACCGGAGTCACGACCGCCACCCGGTCGCCCGGCGACAGCAGCGCCTGCGCTGCCAGCATCAGTGCGTTGACGCCGGCGCTGGTCACCGCGATCCGCTCCGGCCCGAGCGCCACGCGCGGCGCGCGGAGCCGGTTCAGGTACGCGGCCAGCGCCGCGCGCAGCTCGGCCAGCCCAAGGTTGTGCCCGTAGAAGCAGTCGCCGGCGGCGAGCGCCGCGATGGCTGCGTCG
This sequence comes from Burkholderiales bacterium, assembly GCA_021298875.1. Taxonomy (GTDB): domain Bacteria; phylum Pseudomonadota; class Gammaproteobacteria; order Burkholderiales; family Burkholderiaceae_F; genus JAJTHJ01. The sequence goes on from JAJTHJ010000067.1 coordinate 2,060, forward strand.
CGGATGAAGGCGGGGGTCGTCTCGTCGCCCTCGCCGAACCAGAACGGCAGCACGTCGCTGCGGCCGAGGCCGGCGTTGGCGACCTCGCGGATGCGCGAGGCGGGCAGGCGTTCGATGGCGGGGCGGGCGGAGGGGGAGAGCATCGGCAGCGGGCGAGCAAAGCGCGCAGTCTAGGCCGGTGCCTCATTCCGTCTTCAGAAGAGTCGGCCAGTTTCGTCGTTCCCGCGGAAGCGGGAACCCAGCCGGTATTGCGCCGAAGCTGGATTCCCGCTTCCGCGGGAATGACGAGCCGTTGCTGTCCGATTGAATTGGACTTGGAACGACTACACCGGCCGCCGCTGCCCGTCGTCGTCGATGAAGAAGAGTTCCCACGCCGCGCCGCCGTTGCGGCACAGACCGAAGCGGAACGGCAGCCGCTCGCGCCCCGGATGGGCAAAGCGCAGGTCGGCGTACCAGACGCAAGTCGTCGCGCCGCGCTCGACCGCGTGCAGTGCCGGGTACTCGGCAAACCAGCGGTAGAACGCAAACTCCGGCTGCGCCCAGGCTTCGCGCGCGAGTGCGGCCTCGCCCTCGCCGCCGTGGCGCGGCACGCGCTGCCACTGGGCTTGCGCGAGCGGCATGTACGGCGCGGAAAAGCGCCGGATGAAGTTGTCCTCGGCGGTCGCCACCAGCGGTTCGCTGCGGCGCGTGTTGACGTGGGCCACGTGCCAGACCGTGCCATCGTCGACGAACACCGTCCAGTTGAAGGGCGAGGCCGGCCGCGGTGTGGCGGCCACCTGTTGCGCGGCGATACCGTTTCGCGCCGCGTAGTCGTGGGCGAAGGCGAGTGCTTCCGCTTGCCCCTGTACCGCCACGCCGACCCAGCCCGCAACCAGCAACAGCGACAGCGCCGCCGGCACGCGCGAGCGGCGCCACAGTGCGGAGCCGATCAGCCCGGCCACCAGCAGCCCGCTGAACACGAGGTCGATGATGAACACCGCGCCCAGGCCGAAGCGCGCATCCGACAGCGGCGCCAGCAGCATCGTGCCGAAGGCGGTGATCCAGTCGCCGGCGATGTGGATGCCGATCGCCGCCGCCGACAACCACGCGTAGCGTCGCCAGGCCGCGCGCCGGCGGAAGATCAGCGCAAACAGCGCGCCCAGCGCCAACGCCCAGAACGGCAGCATCAGCAGCGAATGCGTGACGCCGCGGTGCCCGCGCAGGTAGGCGAGCTCCGACACGTAGCGCAGCACGAAGTCGGAGTCCGGGAAGGTCGCCGCGACCAGCCCCACCACCACCGCCTGCCACACCGGCACGCGCGGGCCGAACACGCGCTCGGCTCGCGGCGACAGTGGCGGCGGCGCATCCGGCGCGCGCGCCAGCACGCGCCCAAGCAGGGCGCCGGAGAGGACGTGGGTGAGCGTATCCATCGGCCGGCCAAAGCACGCGATTGAACGCCAGCGCCGCGAGGGGCGTCAATCCGGGTTTGCCGCCACGCCGCGGCGGAATTACGCGGGCGGGTCGCCCGCCAGCAGCGCGCGCAGCATCTCGGCCGGAGTCGTCACACTGACGCCATGCACTTGCTTGCCAAACAGGCTGCCGAAGTGTTGCGCGTCGCCGGTGACAAGCCAGTCGCAGCGCGCGGCGATTGCGGCAGCCAGGATCGGGGCGTCCTTGGCAGGCAGCATCGACGCCGCGGCCACCTCGTTCGGCCCACCCTCGCGGACGATCTCGACCTGCGCGAGCAGGGTATCCAGGTCGGCCAGTGCGGCGGGCCGCTTGGCGGCGAGGTTGCGGTGTGCTTCTTCCTGCGCAAAGCGCGAAGCGACGAGCCGCATGCGCCCGGCTGCGGCCAGTTCGAAAAGCACGCGCAAGCGGCTGTCGCCGCGGTAAGCGGCGCTGAACAGGATGTTCGCGTCGAGGAATACCCGCGGCGTCATCGCCGCCGCGCCGGCCGTCGGGCCAGCTTGCGGGCGGCCGCGTACAGGTCGTCGGGGATGGCCGCGGTGCGCTCGAACCCCGCGATGCGCTCGTCCGAGTACATCTCCACCGGCAGCACGGCCACCGGGCGCAGCACGATGGCCCCGTCGGGCAGCGTTTCGACCGACAGCGGCACCTCCGGCGCCCAGCCGGCGCGGTCGAGCGCGGCGCGCGGGATCGTCAGTTGGCCTTTGCGGCCGAGGCGGGCGAGTTCCATGGCGGTGGCGGTTGCAGCGGTGCTATGCCGCGATTGTACGGAATGCCGGCGCGCCGGCATTCCGGCTTGGCCTACCGCACCAGCGTATTGATCTCGATGATCGGCAGCAGCACCGCCAGCACGATGGTCATCACGATCAGGCCCATGCCGACGATCAGCGCGGGCTCCAGCAGCGAGGTGAAAAAGAGCGCCCGCCGCTCCGCCTCGCGGCTGTGGATGTCGGCGGCGCGGGTGAGCATCTCGGGTAGCCGCCCGGTGGCCTCGCCGCTGCCGATCATGTGGATCAGCACCGGCGGGAAGAGCTTCACCCCGCCGGCCTTGCGGTCGCGGTCGGCGTCCACGCGCAGCGCGCGCGCGAGCGAGTAGCCCTCGCGCACGCGCGCGGTGGCCTCGATCACGCGTTCGCGCAGCGCCAGGTTGGTCAGCGTCTCGCCGGCGGCTTGCAGCGCGCGCAGCATCGGTACGCCCGAGCCGACCAGGATCGCCAGCGTGCTGGCAAAGCGCGCGGTGTTGACCGAGCGCGACAGCACGCCCACCACCGGCAGCGTCAGCAGGCGCGTGTCCCAGCGCAGGCGGATCGCCTGTACGCGCAGAGCGCGCCGCGCGGCAAAGCCCGCCGCCACCGCGAGCAGCAGCACGAGCCAGCCCCACTCGCGCGCAAAGTTGCTGGCGGCGATCATCGCGCGCGTGAGCCAGGGCAGCGCCTGCTTGGTGTTGGCAAACACCTGCACGATCTGCGGCACCACGTAGGTGAGCAGGCCGATCACCACCACCAGCGCGACGACGGTGATCGCCGCCGGGTAAACGAAGGCGAGCACGATCTTCTGCGCCAGCTTGGCGCGCTCTTCGATGTAGTCGGCGAGGCTCGTCAACACGCCGCCCAGCTTGCCGGACTCTTCGCCGGCGCCGATCACCGCGCGGTACATCTCGGGAAACTGGCCGCGCTGCCGCCCGAGTGCGGCCGACAGGCTGGAGCCGGCCAGCACCTCGGCGCGCACCGCAGCCATCAAGTCGCGCACGGCGGGCTTTTCGGTCTGCTCGACCATCACGTTCAGCGCATCGGCCACCGGCAGTTGCGCGGACAGCAGCGAGGCCAGTTGGCGCGTGAGCACCGCCAGCTCGGTTTGCGACAGCCGGCGGCCGAAGCCGCGCCCGCCCTGCGCGGACTCGTCGAGCACCGGTTCGACCTGCAAGGGCACCAGATCGCGCCCGCGCAGCAGTTGCCGCGCGGCGCGCGCGCTGTCGGCCTCCAGCACGCCGGTCTGCTCTTTGCCGGCGGCGTCGGCGGCGGAGTATCTGAAGGCTGTCACGTCGCGGCCAGACGAGCGATGGGGGACGCCCTGCCGGTGCGCGGTGACGGCCGCTGCGCGGCCTGTGACGCGGCCTGCGGACGCTGTGAAAATGAAGGCCGCGACGCGTTGCAGCAGGCGCGGAGCGCCTTCACAGCCGCCAACGGCGGCGTCACCTTCATTTTCACGCCGTCAATCCCTCGTCACGCGCAGCACTTCCTCGCGCGCCGTCACGCCGTCGCGCACCCAGCGTTCGGCATCCGCGCGCAGGGTGGCCATGCCGGCGGCGTCCGCCGCGCGGCGCAGATCGGCTTCGTTCGCGCCCTTGTGGATCAGTTCGCGCAGCGCGTCGTCGAGCACGATCAGCTCGTAAATGCCGGTGCGCCCGCTGTAGCCGGTGTTCGAGCACTGCGGGCAGCCGACCGGCTTGTAGCCGTCGCCGTCGGGCGCGGGCACTTTGCAATGCGGGCAAAGCTTGCGCACCAGCCGCTGCGCCAGCACGCCGATCAGCGAGGACGACAGCAGAAACGGCTCCACGCCCATGTCCACCAGCCGCGTGATCGAGGCCGCTGCGTCGTTGGTGTGCACGGTGGCGAGTACCAGGTGGCCGGTGAGCGAGGCCTGCACGGCGATCTGCGCGGTTTCCAGATCGCGAATCTCGCCGATCATCACCACGTCCGGGTCCTGCCGCAGGATCGCGCGCAGCGCGCGGGCGAAGGTCATCTCGATCTTCGCGTTGACCTGCGTCTGGCCGATGCCCCCCAGGTCGTACTCGATCGGGTCTTCCACCGTCATGATGTTGGTGGTCGTGCGGTCCAGCCGGCGGATCGCGCTGTACAGCGTGGTCGTTTTGCCCGAGCCGGTCGGCCCGGTCACCAGCACGATGCCGTGCGGCTGGTGGATCAGCGCGTCGAAGCGCTTCAACGTGCCCGGCGCCATGCCCAGCCCTTCGAGCGTGAGCCGCGACAGGTCTTTTTCCAGCAGGCGCAGCACCACGCGCTCGCCGTGGCTGGTGGGCAGCGTGGAGACGCGCACGTCGATCGCGCGCCCGCCCACCCGCAGCGTGATGCGGCCGTCCTGCGGCAGGCGTTTTTCGGCGATGTCGAGCGCGGCCATGATCTTGATGCGCGACACCAGCGCCGCGTGCAGCGCGCGCTTCAACGCCAGCACGTCGCGCAGCGTGCCGTCGACGCGGAAGCGGACGGTCGAGCCGGTCTCGAAGGCTTCGAGGTGAATGTCGCTCGCGTTGTCGCGCGCCGCCTGCGTGAAGAGCGCGTTGATCATGCGGATCACCGGCGCGTCGCCAGCGGCGTCGAGCAGGTCTTCGACATCGGGCACGTCCTGCATCAGGCGGGCGATGTCGACGTCGCTTTCCAGATCGCCGACGATCTGCTGCGCCGAGCCTTCGCCGGCGGCGTAGGCGCGGGCGAGTTCGGCGTTTAGTTGTTCGGGCGGTACCAGCACGGGTTTTAACGCGCCGACGTAGCTCCGCTGCACCTCGGCCAGCGCCGCCGGCGGCGTGGCCTCGGTGATCCACACTTCGGCGCCGACGTCGCCGGGCCGTACCAGGATCGAATTGCCGCGCGCAAAGGCGTGCGGCACCAGGCGGGCGGCGTCCATGGCGGGCTACCGCTGGCCGCTGCCGGGTTGGGTGCCGGCGGCGGGTGCTGTCGGCACCACGGGCGCCGGCACGGCGGGGAGCGGCGTCGGGCTGCCCGGCGGCGGTGCCGGCGTGCGCGTGCGCGGATCGGCCAGGTCTTGCTGCGGCGGCATCTCGGGCGAGGTGATGCCCGGCGCGAAGTAGCGCTCGGGCAGGGCGTTCTGGTTCACCCGCTCGCTGATGACGCGGTAGCGGTCGGCGGCCAGATTGGAGGCGGTGGCCTCGTCGCGGATCACCAGCGGACGCAGGAAGACCATCGTGTTGACCTTGTTGCGCGAGCGGTTGTCGTAGCGGAACAGCGCGCCCAGAACCGGGATGCTGCCCAATATGGGCACGCTTTGTTCGCTGCCGGTGGTGCGGTCGTCGATCAGGCCCGACAGCACGACGAAGCTGCCGTCCTGCACGACCACGTTGGACTCGAAGCTGCGCTTGTTCAGGATGAAGCCCTGGTTGGTGGACGAGGCAATCGACGACACCTCGACGTACACCGCCAAGCGCACGGCGCCACCTTCGGAAATCTGCGGCTTGACCTTCAGTTGCAGGCCGATGTCCTTGCGCTCGACGGTCGTGAACGGGTTCACCGCGCCGGCGGCGTTGCTGGCCCCGGTGTTGGCGAAGCTGCCGGTTTGCAGGGGCACGTTCTGGCCGACCAGGAACTTCGCTTCCTCGTTGTCGAGCGTCTGGATGTTCGGCTGCGACAGGATGTTGGCATTGGCTGTGGTCTGCAAGGCGCGCGCCAAGAAGGCCAGATTGACGACGTCGCCGATGCCGGGGATGCGGATCGAGCCGTTGACCACGCCGAGGTTCAGGCCCGTCCCCACGGTCGTCAGATCCCGCGACGCGTTGACGATGGTGTTGCCGCGCGTGTCGGCAAAGTTCTGACTGCCGATCACGTTGTAGCCGCTGTCGTTGAGGCTGCCCAGCGCCTGCCATTGGATGCCGAACTCGGCCGCCTTGTCGGCCGAGACCTCGACGATCAGCGATTCGATCACCACCTGCGCCGGGCGCGCGTCGAGCTTTTCGACGATCGAGCGGATGTTGCGGTAGATCGGCTCCGGCGCGGTGATGATCAGCGAGTTGGTGGTCGGGTCGGGCTGGATCATCCCGGCCAGATCGCGGCCCGCGCCGGTCGCGGCGACCGTGCCGCCGCCGGCCTGCTGCGGCTGCGTGGCCTGAACCGGCTGGCCCGATGGCCCCTGACCCGTCACCCCGCCCGCGGACAGTCCGCCGGTGCCGCCCACCTGCGGGCTGAAGTTGGGGTCGGAGGCGAGCACCGCGCGCAGCGTCTGCGCCAGCCGGATCGCCTGCGCATTGCGCAGGTAGACGACGTGGATGTTGCCCGGGGTGGCACTGGGTTGATCGAGCCGCTCGATGAACTGCCGCGCCAGCGCCAGCCGCGAGCGGCTGCCGGCGCGGACGATGAGCGTGTTGGTGCGCGGCTCGGCCAGCACGGTCACGCGCTGGCCGGGGTCGGTGGCCTGGCCGGCGGCGCGCGCGCCTTCGTCCAGCACCTTGTTGGCGGTGGCCGCGACTTCCACCGCCAGTGCGTACTTCAGCGGCACCACGTCGGCGTCGGGCAGGCCGGACTGGTCGACCGCGCTAATGATCTGCGCGATCCGCCGCAGGTTGTCGGCGTAGTCGGTGATCACCAGCGTATTGTTGCCGGGGTAGGCGGAGATCGTGTTGTTGGGCGCGATCAGCGGGCGCAGCACCGGCACCAGCGCGGTGGCGGACTCGTGCTGCAACTGGAACACCTGGGTGACGATCTGATCGCCGCGCGGCGCGGTCTGCTCGTTGCCGATGACGCGGCCGCCTTGCAGCTTGGCATCGGCCTCGGGCAGGATGCGAGCCACGCCGCCGGCGCTTGCCGGCTCGACGATGGTGTAGCCCTGCAGCCGCAGCGCCGCCAGCAGCTGCTCGTAGGCCTGCCGCTTGTCCACCGGCCGCTCGGTCGCCAGCGTCAGCGTGCCCTTGACCCGCGGGTCGATCACGAACTGCCGGCCGGTGTACTGGCCGATGGCGCGGATCGTCTGTTCGATGTCGGCATTGACGAAGTTCAGCGTCACCCGCTCGTCGTCGCGCTTGACCGACGGCGCGGTCAGCACGCGCGTGGCCTGGCCATTGCCTTTGCCGGCTAGGGACGCGGTCTGGGCCGCCAGCGGTGGAGGCAGAGCCAGCGCGGCGGACACCGCCAGGGCGAGCGCGCGCCGGGCATCGGGCCGGGCAACGACGGAAGAGATCGAAGGCATGGGACGACTCTCAGGATTCGAGATTCAGGATCACTTTTTCCCCGTCGCGTTTGCCGAGCAGCGACAGCAGGCCGGCCAGTTGCGCGCGCACCGCCGGATCGGCATCGGCTGCCAGCTGTGCGCTGCCGCGGAAGCGTACCTGTCCGCCGGCGCCGATGGTGCCGGCGCCGGCCATCTGTAGCGCACCGTTGACCGTGGTCAATTGCAACTGGGTGCCGGGATAGCCGCCGCTGGCGGTCAGCCGGTAGTGGCCGATCGGCGCCACCGCGGTGAGCGCGCTGGAGGCGTATTGCCATTCGGCGGTCAGGTTGCCCTGCATGAAGCCGGCGGCGAGGATCAGGCGATCCCAGCCGACCACGAGCGTGCCGCCCGGTCGCACCGTATTCCACGGCGCGCCGAGCGCGCTGAGCAGTGCCGCCGGCAGCCGCAGCGTGGCGGCGCCGAGCACGGTTTCGCCGCCGGCGGCGCGCCGCAG
>JAJTHJ010000141.1 GCA_021298875.1 Burkholderiales bacterium
ACCACCCAACCCATCCGCCACTTCCTCAAACTCGAAGACTTCACCCGCGACGAACTGGAGCACGTCTTCGCCCGCAGCGCGGTGATCAAGGATCGCTTCAAGCGCTACGAGTTCTACCAGCCACTGTCCGACCGCACGCTGGCGATGGTGTTCGAGAAGGCCTCCACCCGCACGCGCGTGAGCTTCGAGGCCGGCATGTACCAGATGGGCGGCTCGGTGATCCACCTGACCACCGGCGACTCGCAACTGGGCCGCGCCGAGCCCATCGAAGACACCGCGCGCGTGATCTCGCGGATGGTGGACGTGGTGATGATCCGCACCTTCGAGCAGGCGAAGATCGAGCGCTTTGCCGCGCACTCGCGCGTGCCGGTGATCAATGGCCTCACCAACGAATACCACCCCTGCCAGATCCTGGCCGACATCTTCACCTTCATCGAGCACCGCGGGCCGATCGCCGGCCGGACGGTGGCGTGGATCGGCGACGCCAACAACATGGCCTACACGTGGCTCGCGGCGGCGAAGCTGCTGGGCTTCACGGTGCGCGTGTCCACGCCGCCCGGCTATGCGCTCGACCCCGCGTTGGCACCCGTCGGCGCGCACGTGCAGGTCTGCGCCAGCCCGCGCGAGGCCGCGAGCGGCGTCGACCTGGTGACCACCGACGTGTGGACCAGCATGGGCTACGAGGCGGAAAACGAAGCCCGCCGCGCCGCCTTTGCCGACTGGATCGTCGATGCCGCGGTGATGCGTGCGGCCAAGCCAGACGCGCTCTTCATGCATTGCCTGCCCGCGCACCGCGGCGAGGAAATCTCCGCCGAGGTGATGGACGGCCCGCAGTCGGTCGTGTGGGACGAAGCCGAAAACCGCCTGCACGTGCAGAAGGCGTTGATGGAGTTTTTGCTGCTGGGGCGAGATGTGCATTGAGCGCGACGGGCGCGCGTTGGGACATCCCTGTCGCTCCGGCGCAAGCCGGAGCCCGGCGACTTTCGTCAACGACACGGGGCCCCGGCCTGCGCCGGGGCGACGGACGCGCGGTCGGCGCCGCTTTATCGCTGTAGGCGCGGCCGCTGCGCTCGCCGTCGCGGGCGGCCCCCGCGCCCAGGCCTGGCCCGCCAAACCCATCCGCATGCTGCTGACCGCCCCGCCCGGCTCATCCATCGACGTGCTGGGCCGGCTGATTGCCGACAAGCTGCGCGAGCGGCTTGGCCAGCCGGTGGTGCCGGATAACCGCGCGCAAGCCGGCGGCACGGTAGGCACCAACGAGGTTGCGAAGGCCGCACCCGACGGCTACACGATCGGCCTGTCGTTTACCGGGCCGCTCGCCACCGCGCCCTATCTGTACGCGAAACTCCCCTACGACCCGGCAACCGATCTCGCGCCCATCGTGCTGGTGGGCAGCGCGCCCAACCTGCTGGCGGTCAACGCCGCGCTGCCGGTCGGCACCTTCGCCGAGTTCCTCGCCTACGTCCGCGCACGGCCGGGGCAGTTGAACTACGCCTCCATCGGCAACGGCAGCGCCTCGCACCTGGCGATGGAACTGCTCAAGGCCGAGGCGAAACTCTTCATCGTCCACATCCCGTTCAACGGCGCGCCGCCCGCGGTACAGGCGGTCGCCGCGGGCGAGGTGCAGGCGATCATGAGCAACCCCACGTCACTGCTGCCGTTGCTGCAAGCGGGCCGCATCAAGGCACTGGCGGTGACGAGCCGCACGCGCTGGCACGGGATGCCGGCGCTGCCGACGGTGGCCGAGAGCGGCTTCCCGCGCTTCGAGGCAATTGCATGGAACGGCATGGTGGCTCCAGGCGGCACGGCGCGTGCGATCATCGAGCGTCTGAACCGGGAGGTCGATGCGCTGCTGCGCTCGCCCGAGCTAAAACCGCGCATCGAAGCCGCCGGCTGGGACCCCGTCGGCGGCACGCCCGAAGCCTTCGCCGCCTTCATGCAGGCCAAGCGTGCGCGTTGGCAGCCAGTGATCAAGCGCAGCGGCGCAAAACTGGATTGATGACGGTCGTGTCGGGCCTCAATGTCTTCCTCTGTGGCTGGGTTCTTCCCTCACCCCCGGCCCCTCTCCCGAAGGGAGAGGGGAGACAGCAACCCTCCCCCTCCGGGGGAGGGTGGCCGCGGAGCGGCCGGGTGAGGGAAGAACGGGGGCAGCGTTAGGCTACCGCAACCTGCTTCAGACCTGAATTACCTGCTTCTTGCGATTTGGAATCCCTCATGTCCAACATCCTCCAATCCCTCCCCGCCGGCGAAAAAGTCGGCATCGCTTTCTCCGGCGGCCTCGACACCAGCGCCGCGCTGCTGTGGATGAAGCAGAAGGGCGCGCTCCCCTACGCCTACACCGCCAATCTCGGCCAGCCCGACGAGCTGGACTACGACGACATCCCGCGCCGCGCGCTGCAATATGGCGCGCAGAAGGCACGGCTGGTGGACTGCCGCGCGCAACTGGTCACCGAAGGCATCGCCGCGTTGCAGGCGGGCGCCTTTCACATCAGCACCGCGGGGCTCACCTACTTCAACACCACGCCGCTCGGCCGCGCGGTCACCGGCACCATGCTGGTGGCGGCGATGAAAGAGGACGACGTCCACATCTGGGGCGACGGCAGCACCTACAAGGGCAACGACATCGAGCGCTTCTACCGTTACGGCCTGCTGGTCAACCCGGCGCTGCGCATCTACAAACCCTGGCTCGACCAGCGCTTCATCGACGAGCTGGGCGGACGCGCCGAGATGTCGGCTTTCACGGCCGCCGCGGGCTTTGCCTACCGGATGTCGGCCGAGAAGGCGTACTCGACCGACAGCAACCTGCTCGGCGCCACGCACGAGGCCAAGGACCTGGAGCAGTTGTCGAGCGGCATCCGCATCGTGCAGCCGATCATGGGTGTCGCCTTCTGGCGCGACGACGTGGCGGTCAAGGCCGAAGAAGTGTCGATCCGCTTCGACGAAGGCCGCCCGGTCGCATTGAACGGCACCGAGTTCGCCGACCCGGTGGAGTTGCTGCTCGAAGCCAACCGCATCGGCGGCCGGCACGGGCTGGGCATGTCCGATCAGATCGAAAACCGCATCATCGAAGCCAAGAGCCGCGGTATTTACGAAGCGCCGGGCATGGCGCTGCTCTTCATCGCCTACGAGCGGCTGGTCACCGGCATTCACAACGAAGACACGCTCGAGCAGTACCGCGACAACGGCCGCCGGCTCGGGCGGCTGCTGTATCAAGGCCGCTGGTTCGACCCGCAGGCGATCATGCTGCGCGAGACCGCGATGCGCTGGGTCGCGCGCGCGGTGACCGGCGAGGTGACGCTCGAGCTACGGCGCGGCAACGACTATTCGATCCTCGACACCCGCTCGCCCAACCTCACCTACAAGCCCGAGCGGCTGACGATGGAAAAAGGTGCCTCCACTTTCTCGCCGCAGGACCGGATCGGTCAGTTGACGATGCGCAACCTCGACATCGCCGACACGCGCGAAAAACTCGGCACCTACACCAAGGTCGGGTTGCTGGCTCCCGGCGGTGGGGCGGCGCTGCCGAAGATCAAGAACGAAGGCGGCGGCGAGTAAGCGTCAGACAATCACCGGCTCCGGCTCCAGCATCACGCCGAACTTCTCCCGCACCTTGTCCTGCACCTCGCGGGCAAGCGCGAGGACTTCCGCGCCGGTCGCCCCGCCGCGATTGACCAGCACCAGCGCCTGGCGCTCGTAGACGCCGGCGCGGCCGCGGGTGGCGCCTTTCAGCCCCGCGGCGTCGATCAGCCAGCCGGCGGCGAGTTTGTAACGACCGCCGGGTAGCGGGTAGCTCACCAGCGACGGGTGATGCGCGATCAACTCGCGGTGCTGCTCACGCGTGACGATCGGGTTCTTGAAGAAGCTGCCGGCGTTGCCGATGGCGGCCGGGTCGGGCAGCTTGCGGCGGCGGATCGCCACCACGGCGTCGAAGATGTCGCGCGCTTGCGGCTGCGTAACGCCGCGCGCCTTCAACTTGTTGGCGACATCCGCGTAGCCAGCGATCGGCTCCCAGCGCTTGGGCAGCGCGAGCGTGACCGCGAGCACGATGCGCTTTCCCGCCAGCTCGCGCTTGAACACACTGTCGCGGTAGCCGAAGCCGCAGTCCGCCAGCGGCATCTCCACCACGCGCGGCGAGTCCACGTCCCATGCGCTGACCGAGTGCAGCCGTTCGGCCAGTTCCAGCCCGTAGGCGCCAATGTTCTGGATCGGCGCCGCACCGGTGTAGCCGGGGATCAGCGCGAGGTTTTCCAGCCCCGGCCGGTCGAGCGCCAACAGCCGCTCGACCACGCTGTGCCAGTTCTCGCCGGCGCCGACCTCGTACAGCCAGGCCTCGTCGGTCTCGCCGGCCGCGCGCAGGCCGGGGACTTCGATCTTGACCGCCAGCCCGTCGAAGTCGCGGGTCAACAGCACATTGCTGCCGCCGCCCAGCACCAGCCGCGGCAAGCCTGCGTACGGCGCGGCGCCGAGCAGTTCGCCCAAGGCCGCGGCCGAGTGCACGCGCGCGAAAAAAGCTGCCCGCGCCTCGACGCCGAAGCTGTTCAGTGCCTTGAGCGAGGCGTTGCGTTCGACGGCGAGCGGCATGAGGCCGATTTTAGGAGGCGGGCGCGGTCCGTCGGCGCGGCTTTTCGGCGGGTTGGCATGGAATCCGCGTCCCGGTTACAATCCGCAGCTTTCCGCCGGCCACCCGACCCAAACGTACATGCCTACCATCCGCGTCAAAGAAAACGAACCCTTCGAAGTGGCGCTGCGCCGCTTCAAGCGCACCATCGAGAAAAGCGGCCTGCTGACCGAACTGCGCGCCCGCGAGTTCTTTGAGAAGCCGACCACCGAACGCAAGCGGAAAAAATCCGCCGCGGTCAAGCGCCACCACAAGCGCCTGCGCAGCCAGATGCTGCCGAAGAAGATGTACTAGACGCGGACCCGCCGGTTGGAACTCAACGGCGCGCCCCCGAGGCGCGCTGTTGCTTTCTGGAGAGACAAAGTGAGCCTGAAAGACCGCATCACCGAGGACATGAAAGACGCGATGCGCGCCAAGGACGCGGCGCGGCTGGGCACGATCCGCCTGCTGCAAGCGGCGATCAAGCAGCGCGAGGTGGACGAGCGCATCGTGGCCGACGACGCGCTGGTGCTCGCGATCGTCGAAAAGCAGATCAAGCAGCGCAAGGAGTCGATCGCGCAGTTCCGCACCGCCGGCCGCGCCGACCTGGTGGATAAGGAAGAAGCCGAGCTCGCCGTGCTGCAAGCCTATCTGCCCGCGCAGATGAGCGACGCGGAGCTGGAAGCCGCGGTCGCCGCCGCGATTGCCGAGGCCGGTGCCGGCGGCGTGCAGGCTATGGGCAAGGTGATGGCGGCGCTCAAGCCGCGTATCGCCGGCCGCGCCGACGTGGGCAAGGCTTCTGCCTTGGTCAAAAGCAAGCTCGCCGCGTAGCCGCCCGCGCGGCGGCGCGCGTGTACATTGCCCGCGCCGTGATCCCGCAAAGCTTCATCCAGGACCTGCTCGCCCGCACCGACATCGTTGAGGTGGTGGGTCGCCACGTCCAGCTGAAAAAGGCCGGGCAGAACTACTCCGGCCTGTGCCCGTTCCACGGCGAGAAGACGCCGTCTTTTACCGTCAGCCCGTCCAAGCAGTTTTTCCACTGCTTCGGCTGCGGCGCGCACGGCAGCGCGATCGGCTTTTTGATGGATCACCGCGGGCTGTCGTTCATCGACGCGGTCAAGGATCTCGCCCAGCAAGTCGGCCTGCAATTGCCCGAGTCGGCACCGCGCGATGCGGAAGCCGCGAGCCGCTCGCGCGGCCTGACCGAGTTGCTCGATCAGGCGGCCGAGTTCTATCGCGCCCAGTTGAAGACGAGCGAGGTCGCGATCGATTACCTGAAGCGCCGCGGCCTCGCCGGCGCCACCGCCGCGCGCTACGCGCTGGGCTACGCGCCGGATAGCTGGCAGCCGCTGCGCGCGGCCTTCGACAACTACGACGATCCGCGCCTGGCCGAGGCGGGTCTGGTGATTGCCGACGAAGGCAAGCGCTATGATCGCTTTCGCGGGCGGGTGATGTTCCCGATCCGCAACCGGCGCGGCGCCACCATCGGCTTCGGCGCGCGTGTGATGGGTGCGGGAGAACCCAAGTACCTGAACTCGCCCGAGACGCCGGTCTTTCACAAGGGGCAGGAGCTTTATGGCCTGTTCGAAGCGCAGGAGGCGATCCGCCTGCGCAAGCGCGCGTTCGTCTGCGAGGGCTACATGGACGTGATCCAGTTGGCGCAGGCGGGCTTTGGCGAGTCGGTCGCAGCCCTCGGTACGGCCGTCACCTCGCAGCATGTGACGACCCTGCTACGGCTGACCGACCATGTGATCTTTGCCTTCGACGGCGACGCCGCCGGCCGCAAAGCCGCCCGCCGCGCGCTGGAGGCCACCCTGCCGGCCATCGGCGAAGCCAAGCGGGCGAGCTTCGTGTTGCTGCCTGAGGGCGAAGACCCCGACAGCCTGATCCGCGCCGGCGGCGCACCGGCCTTCGAGCACCAGTTGGAGATTGCGCTGCCGCTGTCGCGTTGGTTCATCAAGACCTTGTCGGAGGGGCGCGACCTGGCGCAGGCCGAAGACCGCGCTGCTCTGCTTACCGAAGCCAAGCCGCTGGTGTTGTCGATGGCGCCCGGCGCGTTGCGGCTGCAGCTCGTGCGCGAGTTGGCGGAGGCCGCGCGCACGCCGGCCGAAGAGGTCGAGCGCCTGTACGGCATTGCCGCCGCGCCGACGCCAATGGCCCGCCGCCAGCCGCAGGCGCCGCGGTCGAGCGCGCGGGTGGAGGACTTGAAGTCGCGCATCCTGACGAACCTCGTTGCCTATCCGGAGCTGGCGCGCGAGTTCAACGCGCAGATCGCCGCCGAGTGCCTGGACAGCGAGCAGCAGATCGACCGTCGGATCGTCGATGTCTGGCGCGCCGCCACGCGCGGCGCGGCGAATAGCGGCGCGCTGCTGGAAGCGCTTGCCGACAGCGAGGACGCCGCCACCTACCGCGCGCTGGCCGCGCGCGACATGCTGCAAGAAGGCGACGGCGAGGCTGCGCGCGCCGATCTGGCCGGCGCGTTTTCCAAGCTGGAGCTGGCGCGCGTCGAGGCGGAGAAGGATGCGCTTGCCCGCGTGATTCAGGATGGCGCGACACCCGAACGCATCGATCGCTACCGCGAGCTCGTCGAGCAGCACACGCGTCTGAAGCGCGCGCTGGCCGGCCTGGGTGAACCGGGCGTCCGCTGATGCTCTGCTAAACTTCGATTCTTCAAGAACTTAAAGCCGCTCGGTGACACAAGTTGTACACGGAGTCCGGCTACCCCGGTGACGCAGCGGGCCGACGAACTGGCATCTCACCGCGTGTGGCGTCACAAGCAGACGCCCTGCCCGACCAAGCAGGGTAAGGAAATCAGCAGCGCCGGTTTTGCCGACGTGCGCGTCTTGTGAGCGACTCATTGGCCCGCAATTCACAAGCGTGCGTGGGGTAGCCCGCGCGGCCACCTACCGGATGACGAGGCGATGACGACCAAGAAAACTGCACCAACCAAAAAGCCCGCCGCTGCGGCCAAAAAGCCAGCTGCCGCGCCTGCCAAAACACCCGCGTCGTCGCACAAGGCCGCCAAGGCCGACGTGCCGGCCAAGAAGCTGGTCGCGACTCCGGCGGCGAGCACCGCGAAGGCTGCGGCCAAGCCCGCTCCGGCACCGGCCAAGAGCGCAGCCGAAGTCGCCCCGCTCGCCAAGCCGACGGCGCCTGTCGCGACGGCACCCAAGGGCAAGCCCGGTCGCAAGCCCAAGGCGGCTGAAGAAGATCAGGTCTCCGGCGACGCCGTGCCCGAGGCCGGCGACGACGCCGTCGATCCCGCCGTACAAGTTGCGGAGAAGATGAGCGCCAAGCAGCGCAACAAGGACCGCCGCGCGCGCGAAAAGGCGCTGCAAGAAGCCTTGAAGCGCATGCCCGCCGGTCCGCCGGAAGACATCGAGGCCCGCCGCAACAAGCTCAAGATTTTGATCAAGCTCGGCAAGGAGCGCGGCTTCCTGACCTACGCCGAGATCAACGACCATCTGCCCGACAACTTGGTCGATGCCGAGGCGATCGACGCCATCATCACCACGTTCGGCGACATGGGCATCCAGGTCTTCGACCAGGCGCCTGATGCCGAGACGCTGCTGATGGGCGAAAACGTCCCGGCCGCCACCAACGACGACGACGTGGAAGAAGAAGCCGAGGCGGCACTGACCACGGTCGATGCCGAGTTCGGCCGCACCACCGACCCGGTGCGCATGTACATGCGCGAGATGGGTTCGGTGGAGCTTCTGACGCGCGAAGGCGAGATCGAGATCGCCAAGCGCATCGAAGACGGCTTGAAGCACATGGTGATGGCGATTGCCGCCTGCCCGACCACCATCGGCGAGATCCTCACCTACGCGCAGAAGATCCGCGCCGGCGAAACGCCGATCGATGAAGTGGTCGACGGCCTGGTCGATCCGACCGCCGAAGACTTCCCGACCGCCAAGGGCGCCGGGGCCGACGACGAAAACGGCGAGGACGAAGGCGACGAGAACACCGACATCGGCGCCTCCGGCATGACCGCCGCACAGCTGGACGAACTCAAGGCGCGCGCGCTGGAAAAGTTCGACACCGTCTACAAGCTCTTCGAGAAGATGCACCTCGCCTACACCAAGGAGGGCTACAAGTCGCCCGGCTACGTACGGGCGCAGACCAAGATCCTCGATGAGCTGATGACGCTGCGCTTCACCGCCAAGATGGTCGAGCGGTTGTCGGACTCGCTGCGCAAGCAGGTCGAGGAAGTGCGCAGCATGGAAAAGCAGGTCTACGAGATCATGGTCAACAAGTGCGGCATGCCGCGGCCGCATTTTCTGAAGCTCTTTCCCGGTGCGGAGACCAACACCCGCTGGGTGACGCGCGAGGCCGAGGGCGGCCATCCGTACTCGGAGATGCTCAAGCGCAATCTGCCGGCGGTGCACGAGCTGCAAGGCAAGCTCGCCGCGCTGCAAAAGCGCGTGATTCTGCCGCTGAAGGACCTGCGCGAGGTCTACAAGCAGATGGCCGCCGGTGAGGCCAAGGCGCGCAAGGCCAAGCGCGAGATGACCGAGGCCAATTTGCGCCTGGTGATCTCGATCGCCAAGAAGTACACCAACCGCGGCTTGCAGTTCCTGGACCTCATTCAGGAGGGCAACATCGGCCTGATGAAAGCGGTGGACAAGTTCGAATACCGCCGCGGCTACAAGTTCTCCACCTATGCCACATGGTGGATCCGGCAGGCGATCACCCGCTCGATCGCCGATCAGGCGCGCACGATCCGCATCCCGGTCCACATGATCGAGACGATGAGCAAGCTGCGCAACGTCAGCAAGAAGCTGACGCAGCTGAAGGGCCGCGAGCCGTCGATCGAGGAGGTGGCGGAAGCGGCGCAGGTCTCGGTGGACGAGGCCAAGCGCGTGATGAAGATCAGCAAGCATCCGATCTCGC
>JAJTHJ010000237.1 GCA_021298875.1 Burkholderiales bacterium
ACCAGCACCAGCACCGGCACGCCGAGCATCGCGGTGCCGACGAAAAACGCCGGGTAGCCCCACTGATCGACCGCCCAGCCTGAGAGCCCCGCGACGAACTTGGGCGCCAGCAGCATCACGCTGGAGAACAGCGCGTACTGCGTGGCCGAATACGACAGGTTGGTGAGGCTCGACAGGTAGGCGATGAAGGCGGCCGAGGCTAGCCCGGCGGCGAGGTTGTCGGCGCTCACCACCAGTACCAGCCCGGTCAGGTCGTGCCCGCGGCCGGCGAGCCAGGCGAAGAGCAGGTTGGATGCCGCCGACAGCAGCGCGCCGGCAAACAGGATGCGCGCCACGCCGTAACGCGCGGTCAGCACGCCGCCGATGAAGGCGCCGGCCAGCGTCATCAGCACGCCGTAGACCTTGGACACGGCGGCCACCTCGTCCTTGGTGAAGCCCATGTCCACGTAGAACGGAAAGGCCATGATGCCGAGCACGATGTCGGAGATGCGGTAGACGGCGATCAGCGCCAGCACCAGCGCGGCGTGCCAGCGGTAGCGGTGCAGGAAGTCCGCAAACGGCCCGACCACCGACACCTGCAACCACGCCGCCACGCGCGCTTCGCGCGCTGACCAGCCGCGCTCGGTGGCGTAGCGGGCCGCCAGGCGATCTTCCTCGACCGCGGTGGCCGCCACCGCTGCGGCGGTGTACGGCTCCGGCGCGCGCAGCACGGCCACGATGCCGACCGCCATCGACGCGGCCATCGCCAGATACGCGACCGTCCACGGCAGCGCCAGCTCGCCCGGTGCGGCGTCGCTGGCGCGTGCGGCGATCCACAGCGCACCGGCTCCGGCCCAGATCATCGCCGCGCGGTAGCCGGTCTGGTAGGTGGCGGCGAGTGCCGCCTGCTGCTCGGGCGGGGCGGACTCGATCCGGTACGCGTCGAGCGCGATGTCCTGTGTGGCCGAGGCAAAGGCGACCAGCACCGCGCAGGCGACCAGCAGCACCAGGGTGTGCAGCGGGTCGGCCAGCGCCATGCCGGCAAGCCCCATCACGATCGCCAGCTGCGAGGCCAGCAGCCACGCGCGGCGCCGCCCCAGCACGCGCGTGAGCCACGGTAGCGGCAGCCGATCGACCAATGGCGCCCAGAGGAACTTGAAGCCGTAGGCCAGACCCACCCAGCTGAGAAACCCGATCGTGGTGCGGTTGATGCCCGCCTCGCGCAGCCGGAACGACAGCGTGCCCAGCACCAGCAGCAGCGGCAGCCCGGCGCCGAAGCCGAGAAACAGCATGCGCAGCGCCGCCGGCTCCAGATAAACCCGCAGCGCATCGCGCCAGCGGCGGGGCGGCGCTTGTATCGGTGCGGGGTCAGCCATATGTGGCGAGCTTAGCCGTTACAGTCCGCACCCGATGCCGCTCCGTCCATTTGCTGCCCTGTCTCTCGCCGCCGCGCTGCTGGCGCCGGCCGCGTTCGCGCAGGCGCCGGCCGAAGGGGTCGAGGTGCGCAAGCCCTGGCTGCGGCTGGTGCCGGAATCGATGGTCAACCAGACCGCCGCGCAGCAGTACGCGCAGATGAAGCAGCAGGCGCAGGCCAAGGGGCGGCTGAATCCCGACCCGGCGCAGACGCAGCGCGTGCGCGCGATCGCCGTGCGGCTGATCCCGCAGGGCGAGCGCTTTCACCCCGGCGCACGCGACTGGCGCTGGGAGGTCAACGTGGTCGAGTCGCCGGCGGTCAACGCCTTCGTGCTGCCGGGCGGCAAGATCATGGTGTACTCGGGCCTGATTGAGCGGCTGAAGCTCACCGACGACGAACTGGCCGCCATCGTCGGCCACGAGATCGCGCACGCGCTGCTCGAGCACGGCCGCGCGCGCATGAGCGAGGCGCTGGTCAAGAACGTCGGCATCGGCGTGGCGGCGGCTTACTTTGGCTTGGGCGACCTCGGCACCGCCGCGCTGGCGCAGGCGGCGGACCTGGCGATCACGCTGCCGTACTCGCGCAGCCACGAGACCGATGCCGACCTGGTCGGCATCGAACTGGCCGCTCGCGCCGGCTACGACCCACGCGCGGCGATCTCGGTGTGGCAGAAGATGGCGCAGGTCGGCGGCGCGCAGCCGCCGGAACTGCTGTCCACTCACCCCGCCAACGCCAGCCGCATCCGCGAGCTGGAAGAAGCGATGCCGCGCGTGTTGCCGCTGTATCAAGCGGCGGGGCGATAAGGGCGCTCGCCGCCGGACTGCGCGCCTACGCGCGGCCGAAGACCACCGCCGCCAGCGGCGGCAACTCGACCCGCAGCGTGGCCGGCAGGCCGTAAGCGCCGGGCGCGCTCGCCTCCACACCGCCGGCGTTGCCGACGTCGCTGCCGCCGTAGTGGCGCGAGTCGGTGTTGATCAGTTCCACGTAGCGCCCCGCCGCCGGCACGCCGAGCGCCACCACGCGCGGCACCGGGGTGAAGTTCAGCGCCACCACCGCAAAGCTGCCGTCGCGCCCGTAGCGAATGTAGGAGAGCAGCGAGTGGTCGGCATCGTCCGGCTCGATCCAGCGGAAGCCCCCGGCCTCGAAGTCCTGCTGGTGCAGTGCCGGCGTGTCGCGGTACAGCTGCGCCAGATCGCGATACAGGCGCCGCACGCCGGCGTGCGGGTCGCGCGCCGCCAGATGCCACTCGAGCTCGCCGCGCTCGTGCCACTCCGGGCCGTGGGCAAATTCGCTGCCCATGAAGTTCAACTTCTTGCCGGGGTAAGTCATCTGATACGCGAACAGCAGCCGCAGATTGGCGAACTTCTGCCAGTCGTCGCCGGGCATCTTGGCGAGCAGCGAGCCCTTGCCGTGCACCACTTCGTCGTGCGACAGCGGCAGCACGAAGTTCTCGGTGTACGCGTAGAGCTGGCCGAAGGTCAGCAGCCGGTGATGGTAGCGGCGGTGCACGGGGTCGTGGCGGATGTATTCGAGCGTGTCGTGCATCCAGCCCATGTTCCACTTCATCGAAAAACCCAGCCCGCCGGCATCGACCGGGCGGCTCACCTGCGGCCAGGCGGTGGACTCTTCCGCGATCGTCAGCGCGCCGGGAAAGTCGCCGTGCACCATCGTGTTCAAGTCGCGCAGGAAGTCGATCGCCTCCAGGTTCTCGCGCCCGCCGAAGCGGTTGGGAATCCACTCGCCCTGCGCGCGCGAGTAGTCCAGGTACAGCATCGAGGCCACCGCATCGACGCGCAGCCCGTCGAAGTGGAACTCCTCCAGCCAGTAGTGCGCACTCGCCAGCAAAAACGAGCGCACCTCTGCGCGGCCGAAGTTGAAGATGTGGGTGCCCCAGTCGGGGTGGCGGCCGGCCCGTGGGTCGGCGTGCTCGTACAGCGCCGTGCCGTCGTAGTGGGCGAGCGCCCAGGCGTCGCTCGGAAAGTGCCCCGGCACCCAGTCGAGCAGCACGCCGATGCCCGCTTGGTGGCAGCGGTCGATCAACTCGCGCAGCCCGTCGGGGTCGCCGCCACGGCTGCTGGGCGCGAAATACCCGGTGGTCTGGTAACCCCAGGAGAGATCCAGCGGATGCTCGGCGATCGGCATCAGCTCGATGTGCGTGCAGCCCAACTCGGTCACGTAGGGCACGAGGCGGTCTGCGAGTTCGCGATAGCTGTAGAAGCGCCCGTCCGGGTGGCGCATCCACGAATAGGCGTGCACTTCGTAGATGTGCATCGGCGCGTGCAGCCAGTCGGTCTGCGCGCGGCGGGCGAGCCAGTCGGCGTCGCGCCATTGGTGGCGGCTGGCACCCTGCACGATAGCCGCGGTGGCCGGCCGCAACTCGAAGCCCTGCGCATAGGGGTCGGCCTTGACGAAGACGTGGCCGGTGTCGCGGTTGCAGACTTCAAACTTGTACAGTGCGCCCGGCGCCACGCCGGGGATGAAGAGTTCCCACACGCCGCTGCCGCCGCGCGACTGCATCGGATGCGCGCGGCCGTCCCAGCGGTTGAAGTCGCCGACCACCGACACACGCTCCGCGTTTGGCGCCCAGACCGCAAAGCGCACGCCGTCGATGCCGTCGAGCGTCAGCGGGTTCGCACCCAGGCAGCGCCAGCCTTGCAGCAGCCGGCCGGAGCCGAACAGGTGCAGCTCGAAGTCGGTGATCGTCGGCGGGAAGCCGTACGGGTCGATGAACTCCCGCAGCGCGCCGTCTTCATCCGCCCGCAGCCGCGCGGGGCAGGGTGGCGGCGTGATGCCGCGCCAGACGAAGAGCGCGGTTTCGCCGTCGCGCTGCATCGGCTGCCAGTCGGCGCCGGCCGCGATCCAGGCGCGGGTCGCATGCGGCAGCAGCGCGCGGCACACCCAGCCGGCGCCGTCGCGGTGCAGGCCGAGGAAGCCGAGGGGGTCGTGCAGGCGCCCCTCCAGCAGGCGGGCGCGGCGGTCGTCGAAGCTGCCGGGAGTGGCGCTCATGTCTCGGCCAGTATAGGA
>JAJTHJ010000174.1 GCA_021298875.1 Burkholderiales bacterium
GATCACGGACGCCGTGGCCGGGGGCGCGGCGCGGCAGAACTTCGGCATCGACGTGCTGGACGTGCGGCTAAAGCGCATCGAGTTTTCGCCAAGCGTGCTGCCCAACGTGTTCGGGCGGATGGAGTCCGAGCGCAAGCGGGTAGCCAACGAGCGGCGCTCGACCGGCCAGGCCGAGGGCGAACGCATCCGCGCCGACGCCGACCGCCAGCGCGAGGTGATCGTTGCCGAGGCCTACCGCGATGCACAGAAGATCAAGGGCGAGGGCGATGGCAAGGCGGCGGCGATTTATTCGCAGGCGTTTGGCCAGAACCCGGAGTTTGCGGACTTCTACCGCGGTCTGGAGGCACTGCGTGCCAGCGTGCGCAAGGGCGACGTGCTGGTGGTCGACCCGGCGGCGTCGGACTTCTTTCGCCACATGCGCAGCCCCAACGCGAGCGGCAAGCCCGCGCGCTGATGACGACCCTTGGCCTGGCGGTCGCGCTGATGCTGATCTTCGAGGGCCTGCTGCCGCTCGCAGCACCCGCGCGCTGGCGCGCGATGTTCCGGCGGGTGCTGGAACTGAACGACGGGCAACTGCGTTTCTTCGGCCTGGTGGCGGTGGTAACCGGGGCGATCCTGCTGCTGATCCTGCAATGAGCGTTGCGGCGCCACGCGGCGGTGCTGCCTGAACCATGGCCCGCTGGTTGCTGCCCGAAGGCATTTCCGACGTGCTGCCGCTCGAAGCGGCGCGCATCGAAGAACTGCGCCGCGCGCTGCTGGATCTCTATCGCGGCCACGGCTACGCGCTGGTGATCCCGCCGCTCATCGAGTACCTCGATTCCCTGCTGACCGGCACCGGGCGCGATCTCGATCTGCGCACCTTCAAGCTCGTCGATCAACTCTCGGGCCGGCAACTTGGCCTGCGCGCCGACATCACGCCGCAAACCGCGCGCATCGATGCGCACGTCCTCAACCGCCGCGGCGTGGTGCGGCTGTGCTACGCGGGCAGCGTGCAGCACACGCGTCTGGCGCATCCGCTGGCCAGCCGCCAGCCGATACAGGTCGGCGCCGAGTTGTACGGCTCGGACGCGCTTGCCGCCGATGCGGAAGTGCAGCGTCTGGCGGTGCAGTCGTTGCGGCTCGCCGGCGTGGTGCAGCCGCACTTCGACCTCGGACATACTGGCGTGGTGCGCGCGCTGCTGGCCGGCGATGCAGCCGCCCAGGCGGCGGCCGACGACATCCTGGCTGCGTTGAGCAGCAAAGATTGCGGCGCGCTGTTGGCTGCCGTTGCGCAGGCGGCGCCGGCCACTCAAGCGGCGCTCGCCGCGTTACTCGATCTCAGCGGCGGACCCGAGGTGCTCGACCGCGCGCGCCGCGTGCTGCCAGCGGTGCCTGCGCTCACCAAGGCGCTCGACGATCTGGCCTGGCTCGCGCAGCGGCTGCCGGCCGACGCGGTGGGGATCGATCTTGCCGACCTGCACGGCTACCGCTACTACACCGGGGTGAACTTCGCGGCCTACGAAGTGGGCGCGCCCGCGGCACTGCTGCGTGGCGGGCGTTACGACGATATTGGCCGTGCCTTTGGCCGGGCACGGCCGGCGACGGGGTTTTCGATAGATCTGCGCGAGTTGTCGCGGCGCCAAGTCAACGGGTTGCCGCGCGCGATCCTGGCGCCGGCGCTGACCGATCCCCACGCGGCGCAACTGGCGGAGTCGCTGCGCGCGGCGGGCGAGATCGTGGTCGAGCGACTGGCTGCTGACGACGCGGTCGAGGGCTTCGACTTCGACCGCGAATTGACGCTCGTTGCCGGTCGCTGGCAGGTGGTGGCGCGCAGCGAAAAATAGGGTTTCACAAGAGAGGGGCAGCGCCATGGCGCAGAACGTGGTCATCGTCGGCACCCAGTGGGGCGACGAAGGCAAAGGCAAGATCGTCGATTGGCTGACCGAGCAGGCCGATGGCGTGGTGCGTTTTCAAGGCGGCCACAACGCCGGCCATACGCTGGTGATCGGCGGTCGCAAGACGATCCTGCGCTCGATTCCATCCGGCATCCTGCGGCCGAACGTGGCCTGCTACATCGGCAACGGGGTGGTGTTGTCGCCGCCGGCGGTGCTCGCCGAAATCGACGAACTGGCGGCGCTCGGCATCGACGCACCGGCGCGGCTGGCGATTTCCGGCAGTTGTCCGCTGATCCTCGACTACCACGTCGCACTCGACAAAGCGCGCGAAGCCAAGCGCGGCGAGGCCAAGATCGGCACGACCGGGCGCGGCATCGGCCCGGCCTACGAAGACAAGGTCGCCCGCCGCGCCGTGCGCGCGCAGGATTTCTTCGATCCGCCGCGCTTTGCCGCGCTGGTGCGCGAGGCGCTCGACTTGCACAACTTCGTGCTAACGCAGTACCTGGGAGCGCCGGCAGTCGATGCGGAGAAGACGATCGACACGACCCTGGCCTTGGGCGAGCGACTGAAGCCGATGATTACCGACGTGTCCTGGCGCTTGAACGCAGCCATGGCCGCCGGCCAGCGGCTGCTGTTCGAAGGCGCGCAGGGCACGCTGCTTGACGTCGATCACGGCACCTATCCGTACGTGACCAGCAGCAACACCGTGGCCGGCGCCGCCTCCGCGGGCGCGGGCGTGGCTCCGCAGCAGTTGCATTACGTGCTGGGCATCACCAAGGCTTATTCGACGCGGGTTGGTTCCGGCCCGTTCCCGACGGAACTGATCGACGATACCGGCGAACTGCTGCGCAAGCGAGGCAACGAGTTCGGCGCGGTGACCGGGCGGCCGCGCCGCTGCGGCTGGTTCGACGCCGCGGCACTGCGCCGCGCCGTGCAGGTCAACGGCACCAGCGGCCTGTGCCTGACCAAGCTTGACGTGCTCGACGGCCTGCCCACCGTGCGCCTGTGCGTCGGCTACCGCTACCGCGGCAGCACGACCGACATCCTGCCCTTCGGCGCCGACGAGGTCGCGCGCTGCGAGCCGGTGTATGAAGACTTTCCCGGCTGGAGCGAATCGACCTTCGGCGTGCAGCATTGGGACAAACTGCCGGCCAATGCCCGCAACTACCTGTCGCGGCTGGCCGAGTATTTGGGGGTGCCGATCGACCTTGTTTCCACCGGGCCGGATCGCGAGCAGACGATCGAACTGCGCCATCCGTTTGCGGGGTAGGGGAGCCGCCGATGAATCACCTGTACGTGACCCGGGACGACTATCACCGCCTGATCGAGACGCTGGCACTCAAGGTGCATCGCGAGGGCTACGCGTTCGACAGCCTCCTGTGCCTGGCCCGCGGCGGCTTGCGGGTGGGCGACATCATCTCGCGCATCTACGACAAGCCGCTGGCGATCCTGGCGGCGAGTTCGTACCGCGCCGACGCCGGTCGCACGCAGGGCGATCTGGATATTGCGCAGTTCATCACCACCACCGGTGGCGAGTTGCACGGCAAGCTGCTGCTGGTGGACGACCTGGTCGATTCCGGCGTCACCCTGGAAAAGGTGGTCGCGCACTTGAAGCAGCGCTTCCCCAAGGTCACCGAAGTGCGCACCGCCGTGCTCTGGCACAAAGCGATCTCGGCCTTCAAGCCCGACTACTGCGTCGCGTACTTGGCCGACAGCCCGTGGATTCACCAGCCCTTCGAGGTCTACGACAGCCTGGGCACCGAGCGCCTCGCCGCGCGCCTCGAAGGCACGCCTAAAGCGTGACCCCAGAAACGAAAAGCCCGCCGAAGCGGGCTTCACAGAGACGGGAAAATCGTTGTCGGAGCGTAGCGAGCGGCCCAAGGTCGGGCCGAGAAGCGCAGCCGTACGACTGTGTACGGCGAGCATCGCAGGCCCGAGATTGGGCCGCGCAGTAGCTCCATCAACGATTTTTGGTGCCCAGGAGAGGACTCGAACCTCCACACCTCGCGGCGCTAGTACCTGAAACTAGTGCGTCTACCAATTCCGCCACC
>JAJTHJ010000252.1 GCA_021298875.1 Burkholderiales bacterium
ATCGGCCAGGCCGCGATACAGGCCCGACTGCGCGACCGGTGGGGTCAGATAACTAACCAGCGTGGCGGCGGCGCGGCGCTTGGCGATGGTGCCTTCCGATGGGTTATTGGAGGCGTACAGGTACAGGTTCGGCAGATCGCCGATCAGCCGGTCGGGCCAGCAGGCACCGGACAAGCCGGCCTGCTTGCCCGGCATGAACTCCAGCGCGCCGTGCGTGCCGAAGTGCAGCACCGCGTGCGCGCCGAAGTCTTCGCGCAGCCAGCGGTAAAACGCGCTGAAGGCGTGGGTCGGCGCGAAGCCCTTTTCAAAGAGCAGCCGCATCGGGTCGCCTTCGTAGCCGAAGGCCGGCTGCACGCCGACAAACAGATTGCCGAACTGCGCGCCCAGCACATGGATGCTGGCGCCGTCGGCCTGCTGCTTGCCCGGCGCCGGGCCCCAGGCGCGCTCGATCTCGGCCAGATGCTTTTCGCGGCGCACGTGGTCGTCGGTGGCGATGCGCGCATGCACATTGGCCACTGCGCCAAAGCGCGCCGCGTTGCCGTGCAGCAGGCGCTCGCGCAGTTCGTCCACGCTGGCCGGCACCTCGACCTGGTAGCCATCGGCGGCCAGCGCGTGCATCAGGTGGTGAAGCGAGGCGAAGACCGATAGATGCGCGGCGGTGCCGATGTTGCCCGCGTTGGGCGGGAAGTTGAACAGCACCGCGGCGATCTTGCGCTCGGCACGCGCGGCGCGGCGCAGCCGCACCAGTTTTTCGACGCGGGCGGCCAGCATGTCCACCCGCTCGGTGCAAAACGCCATGTCGCGGCGGCGGTCGTAGGCCTCGACCGTGCAGTGCTTCGCACAACCTTGGCACTGTTCGCCCTGGCTGCCGCGGCCGCCGTAGACCATCGGCCCGGTGGCGCCATCGAGTTCGGGGATGGCGACCATCATCGTCGCTTCCACCGGCATCAGCCCGCGTGCCGAGGCCGACCACTGCTCGATGGTCTGGAACTCGACGGAATGCGCGGCCAGGTAAGGCACGTCCAGCCGCGCCAGCATTTCCTCGGCGCTGCGCGCGTCGTTGTATGCGGGGCCGCCCACCAGCGAGAAGCCGGTCAGCGACAGCAGCGCGTCGATCGCCGGCCGGCCGTCGCGCACGAAGAACTTTTCGATCGCCGGCCGCGCATCCAGGCCGCTGGCAAACACCGGGATTACGCT
Source organism: Burkholderiales bacterium (assembly GCA_021298875.1). Classification (GTDB taxonomy): domain Bacteria; phylum Pseudomonadota; class Gammaproteobacteria; order Burkholderiales; family Burkholderiaceae_F; genus JAJTHJ01. The sequence goes on from JAJTHJ010000252.1 coordinate 1,198, forward strand.
TAAGCGCCGCGCTTCGAGCGCGGCGATCACGCCGTCGTAGTGGCCGGCGTTACCCGCCAGCACGTAAGAGCGCATCACCAGCAGCCCGACCGTGCCGCGGGCAGCCGTCTTGCCCGGCAGCGTCTCCACGCGCTCACCGATGCGGCCTTTCATGCGGGGGTGGTAGACGCCCACGTCCGGATAGTCGGCCGGCGCTTGCGGCTTCAACTGGCCGCGCAGCACGCGGCGCGGGCCGTCGGCGTAGCGGTCGACCAGGAAGCGCACGAGGTTGGCAACGTTGTCGTCCGACCCCGCCAGCCAGTACTGCATGGTCAGGAAGTACGCGCGCACGTCCTGCGCGGTGCCGGGCACCCAGCGCAGAATCTTCGGCAGGCGGCGCAGCATGCGCATCTGCGCTTCGCCGTTGCTGGCAGTCTTGGGTTCGCCTTCCTTGCGGCCGCCGCGCAGCCGCTTGAGCAGGCTCAGCACCGGGCCGGCCGGCGCTCTCATGTCGAAGCGGCCGAGCTTGGTGAGCTTGGCAACCTCGGTAGCGGCCAGGCAGACGACCATCGCATCGCAGTCGTTGCGGCGCGCTTGCAGCGCCGGCAGCACCGCCTGGATGTGGTCGTCCATGAACATCATCGTGACGATCACGATGTCGCCCTGCGCGATGTCGGCGCGGCAGCGTTCGAGCGCGGCCGGGTCTTCGCCCCACTCGGAGGCGGCGTGCAGCGAAAGGCGCAGCCCCGGCACTTCGCGCAGCAGCGTGTGCTGGGCGCGCTCGGTGGCGCTCGCCAGATGGCTGTCCAGCGTGACGATCACCACCCGCACGGGCACGGGCGAGGCGACGGCCACGAGCGTGGCGGCGGAGTCAGCGGCTGTAGTGCGCTTTGGCTTCATAGAGCGTCTCAACCGTGATTTCGCGCACGCCGCGCTCGGCGGCGAACTTCTCCGTGTTCCGCCGCGCCTTGGCGCGGACGAAGAACGGGATCTTTTTCATCTCCAACTCGCCGTCGCGGGTCCAGGCGGGTTCGCCCGGCTGCGGCGGCGCGGGTTCCGGCGCGGCGGCCGGGGCAGTGGCGGCGGCGCCATGCAGATGCGAGGGTGCCGCCTCGCCGTGGAACTCGAAGTCCTCGCGGAACATCTGCACGAGATGTTCTTCCAGCCCCATCACCAGCGGGTGCACCCAAGTGTCGAAGAGCACGTTCGCGCCCTCGAAGCCGTACACCGGGCTGAACCGCGCCGGCACGTCCTGCACGTGGATCGGTGTGGAGATCACCGCGCAGGCGATGCCCAGCCGCTTGGCGATGTGCCGCTCCATCTGCGTGCCCAGCACCAGTTCCGGCGCGGCGGCGCGGATCGCGGCTTCGACTTCCAGATAGTCGTCGGTGACGAGCGCCTCCAGCCCGTAGCCGCGCGCCGCCTCGCGCACATCGCGCGCGAACTCGCGGCTGTAGGTGCCCAGGCCGACGACGGTGAAGCCGATCTCTTCGGCAGCCACTTTGGCGGCGGCGATCGCGTGCGTCGCGTCGGCAAAGATGAAGACGCGCTTGCCGGTGAGATACGTCGCATCGACCGAGCGCGAGTACCAGGGCAGCCGCGACTGTGAGGCGTCGAGCGACGCGACGCCGACGTGCTCCTGCGCCAGCAGCGGCGCAGCATTCGCACCGGCCAGTTGCGCGACCTCGGCGATGAAGGCGCGGGTCGCGCCGACACCCATCGGCACGGTCTTGGAGAACGGCTGGCCAAAGCTGCGTTGCAGCCACGCGGCGGTGGTGCGCGCGACTTCCGGGTACAGATCGATGTTGAAGTCCGCCTGCGGCAGCCGGGCGATGTCTTCCGGCGACGCACCGAGCGGCGCGACCACGTTGACTTTGATACCGAGTGCGGCGAGCAGCGTGCGCACTTCGGCCACGTCGTCGCGGCAGCGGAAGCCCAGTTGCGTCGGCCCGAGGATGTTTGCGCGCGGCGGCCCCGGCGCGCGCTCGCGCGCGGCACCCGGCGCCGGCACCTGGTCCGCCAGCACCGCGCGCACCAGGTGGTACAGCGTCTCGGCCGCGCCCCAGTTTTCCTTCTTCGAGTACGCGGGCAGCTCGAGCGGCACCACCGGCACCGGCAGCCCGAGCGTGCGGCCCAGGTTGCCGGCCTGATCCTGGATCAGCTCGGCGGTGCAGGACTCGCCGACCAGCAGCAGCTTGGGTTGGAAGCGGTCCCACGCCTCCTGCACGGCGGTCTTGACGAGGCCGGCGGTGTCGCCGCCCAGATCGCGCGCCTGGAAGGTCGTGTACGACACGGGCGGGCGCTTGTCCTGCCGCGCGATCATCGTGAACAGCAGATCGGCGTAGGTGTCGCCCTGCGGCGCGTGCAGCACCAGATGCACGTCGCGCATCGACGCCGCGACGCGCAGTGCGCCCACGTGCGGCGGGCCTTCGTAGGTCCAGAGCGTCAATTGCATGTCACACCGCCAAGCGCGCCCGCCGCGCCAGCGGCCGGGCAAAGAGTTCGGCCAGATCGGCCGCTTGGTCGAAACCCTGGATGGGCGTAAACACCGTTTCGATCGACCACTTGGTCGTGTATCCCTCGGCCTCCAGCGGATTGGCCAGCCCCAGCCCGCACGACGTCAAGTCGGGCCGCGCGGCGCGCAGGCGGTCGAGTTGCCGTTCCAGATGCTGGCCTTCGGACAGCGGGGTGCCGGCGGGCAGCAGATCGAGTTCGGCCTTGACCATCTGCCGATCTAGATACGGCGTGCCGACCTCGGCCAAGCGCATGCCGAGTTCGCGGTGCAGGAAGCGCGCGAGCGGAATCTCCAGTTGCGAGTCCGGCAACAGAAACAGCGACAAGCCGGCGAGCTTGTCGCGATAGCGGGCGAGCGCGGCGCGCGCCCGCTCTGCCGGCGCTGCGATCGTTTGCGCAAAACGCTCGCGCGGCACAGCGAACGCATCGGCCGCTGCCGCCAGCCAGGCGGTCGTGCCTTCGACACCGAGCGGGTACGGCGCTTCGAGCAGCGTGGCGCCGCGCGCCAGCAGCGCACGCACCGCCTCGCCGTTGTAGGGCTGCGCGGGCAGCAGCAGCGTGTTCGGCCCCACCGCGGGCAGTTCGGTCGCGCGGCGCGGCGGCAGGAAGGCGAAGTTCTCGATCCCCATTTGCCGCAACAAGCGCGACAGTTGATCTTCGACGACTTCGGCCAGCGAGCCGACGATCAGCAGTTGCTTGTCCGTGGTCGCCGGCAGCAGCGGCACGAGCGCGGTCAGCGCCTTGTCCTCGCCCTGCGTGAACGTGGTCTCGATGCCGGAGCCGGAAAAAGCGATCACCCGCACCTGCGGCAGCAGCCGGGCATTCAGGCGCTCGGCCGCTTTGGGCAGGTCGAGCTTGATGACTTCCGACGGGCAGGAGCCGACCAGGAACAGCGCGCGAATGTCCGGTCGCCGCGCGAGCAGTTCGAGCGCTACGCGGTCGAGTTCGTCGTTGGCGTCGGCGATGCCCGCCAGATCGCGGTCGGTCAGGATCGCGGTGCCGAATCTGGGTTCGGCAAAGATCATCACACCCGCCGCGCTTTGCAGCAGATGCGCGCAGGTGCGCGAGCCGACGACGAGGAAGAACGCGTCTTGAAGCTTGCGATGCAGCCAGACGATGCTGGTCAGTCCGCAGAACACCTGGCGCTGGCCGCGCTCGCGCAGCACCGGGATCGTGGCCGGCGCCAGCCGTTGTGCAACGGACAGGTCGTTCATGGCGTGACCACCCAGACCGCGTCGTCGCTTTGCGCCGGCCGGCTGCGCCGTGCAGCGCGGAACTTGAGCAGGAACTGCGCAGCGTTGATGGCGTAGGCGGCGTAGGCGGCCAGTGCGATCAGCATCTGCCCGCGGGCATCGACGGCGCCGGTCAACAGGGCCGCCAAGTAGGCGGCGTGCAGCGCCAGCACCAGTATGCTGAACACGTCTTCCCAGAAAAACGGCCGGGCAAAAAGATAAACACCGAAGACCTCTTTTTCCCAGATCGAGCCGGTGACCATGATCGTGTACAGCACCAGCGTCTTGACGACGACCGATACCGTCGCCGCGGCCAGCCACTCGCCGGTGGCGAGAAAGCGCAGCACCAGCGCGAGGCTCACCAGAAAGACGAAGAACTGCACCGGCGCCAGCACCCCCTGCACGATCGTCCACGCTGTCGCGTCGCGCCGGCGTCGCTCCTCGGTCGTATAGAGCGGTGCCGGCGGGGCAGCCGGGGCACGATCCCTGGTCATCGTTCTCCTTGGCCGGCGCGCTTGCGGTCGCCCATCGGGCGATGGGCGGCTTTTCTCCGGTAGAGGCACTCTAGATCCGCACCCCAACGACTGTCAACTAAAATAGACGTAATTTTTGCTTGACAACTTGGATGCCATTGGAGGTAGCATTGCCGGCGAGGCAGCTATTGATTCGGGGCGCGTCTTGCGCTCCAATTTGTCGGCGGCCGGGAGAGAGTGCCATGGCCGTCAGAGCAACTGGCAATGCGCGCCCGGATGGGCAAGGAGCGCGCGGCGGCTGGCGCCAGGCGGTGGGACCGTGGCGCCAAGCAGTTCCGGGGATGTTGATGGCTGGCCCGATACCACGAGAACTGTTGTGGGACTGTCCCGACGAGGCGGTCCCGGATGCCAACGACGCCGGCACCGCGGTGCCTTCGGGCGACTGGCTGGCGCGGCTGGTGCGCACGATCGAAGGCGAGGTCGTGCCGCGGCTGATGCTCGCCCACCGCAGCGAAGGCACGCTGGTGCTGCCGGCATCGTCGGACCGCGGTGGCCCGCCGCCGGACGTGGAAAGCTTCGTCCGCTACCTGCTGCAGCACGCCGATATCGCCGAGCTGAACCGCTATGTCGAGGCCTATCGCAGCCGCGGCGCCACGCTCGATGCGATCTACCTCGATCTGTTCGCCCCCGCGGCGCGGCGCCTCGGCCAGATGTGGGAAGACGATCTGTGCGGCTTCTCCGAAGTGACCATCGGCCTGTGCCGCTTGCAGCAACTGGTGCACCAGCTGAGCATGGCGGTGATCGAGGAGCGGCATCCGGTCGAGCACGGCCCGCGCATCCTGCTGGCGGTGGCCTCGCGGGAGCAGCACACCTTCGGCCTTTCGGTGGTGGGCGAGTTCTTCCGGCGCGCCGGGTGGGACATCGCCTTCGAGCTGTCCGGCTCGGCGCGGGAGCTCGGCTACCGGGTGCGGGAAGAGCGCTTCGACGTGGTCGGCCTGTCGATCGGCTCC
>JAJTHJ010000241.1 GCA_021298875.1 Burkholderiales bacterium
CAAAGGCTGGCAGCTGCGCGCACGGTTCGATGCGGACTTCCCGACCCATTCGCGCGAACAGACTTTCTATTTCGACTCGGCGCTGCGTCTGACCCGGCACGACTACGTGACCGATCCGATCGCGCGCTGGGCGGCGGTGGCGCACCTCTGTCTGGAATCGACCGCGACCGACGGCTTTCTGTTTCACACGCGGCGCCGGGTCTATCCGCGCCTGGGCGCGCGCCGGGTGCTGCCGGCGCCGTTGCTGGTGCACATCCGCATCGACGCGCTGCATCTGACCACTGGCGAGGTCGCCGCCGCGCCCGCCGCAAGATGCGCCTTGCTTGCGAGCAATTCATGACGATATCCGCATCCCGCTACGCCGAAACCGAACTGAATCTCGCGCCGGGGCTGTATCCGTTCGAATCGCGCTTTCTGGACACCGGCGGCGCGCGCCTGCATTACGTCGATGAAGGACGGGGGCCACCGCTGTTCATGCTGCACGGGGCACCCACCTGGAGTTTCATTTACCGCAAGCTGATTGCCGCCTTGAAGGATCGCTTTCGCTGCGTGGCGATGGATTTGCCGGGCTTCGGCCTGTCGGAGCCGCCGGCGGGATTCCGCTATCGGCCCGAAGATCACGTGCCTTACGTCGCCGCGCTGATCGAGCATCTGGACTGCGACGGCGGCGTACTCGTCGCGCACGACTGGGGCGGCCCGATCGGTCTGGCGGCCAGCTTGGCGGCGCCCCGGCGCCTGACGCGCTACGTGCTGGGCAACACGATTGCCTGGCCGCTGAACGGCGACTGGCACTTCGAGACCTTCGCGGCAATCATGGGCGGGCCGTTCGGCCGCTGGTTTTCCGCGCCGCGGATCAATCTGCTGGTGCACTTCATGCTGCTGGCGGCGCCGCGGCGGCAGGCGCTGGCCGCGGAGGTTCTGCATGCCTACCGGGCACCCTTCCTGCGCAGCGGCAACACCACCGGCACCTGCGTGTTCCCCGCAAGCATTACCGGCAGCCGCGACTTCCTGCGCGCGCTGGAGACGGACGTGCAGCGGCTCGACGGGCGCGACTTCCTCTTCGTGTGGCCGGACAAGGACGTCGCCTTCCGCTCGGTCGAACTGGCGCGCTGGCAGCGCATGTTTCCGCAAGCGGCCATCGTGCCGATCGCGCGCTGCGGCCATCTCTTGTGGGAGGAAGCGGCCGAGGACGCGGTCGATGCCATCTTGGCCTGGCCCCCGATGGCGACTGCCGCGGCGCCGGTGCGCGCGCAACCGCGGCAACGCGGATGATCCATCGATTCGAAGGGACGTTTTTCAATGCTGAAGGCATGCTTGGTTTGCGCGCTGCTGACCGCGGCGGCGTTGCCTGTCGCCACCACCGCGGCGGAGCCGGCGGCGGCAGGCGTCGATGCGGCGCGCGGTCTGGCCCACGGCCTCGTGGAGCAGCTCGGCGCCCGACTGCAGGCGGCCATCGAGACGGGTGGGCCGTCCGGCGCTGTCGGCGTCTGCGCCCATGAGGCGCCGGCCATTGCCGGCGAGCTGTCGCGCCGCAATGGAACGAAGATCACCCGAGTCAGCCTGAAGACGCGCAATCCGCTGTTGGGCACGCCCGACGCTTGGGAGCAGGCCGTGCTGGTCGCCTTCGAGGAACGGCTGGCGCGCGGCGAACCGATCGCGTGGATCGAGTTTGCCGAGGTCGTGCGCGAGCCCGCCGGCGAGTATCTGCGCTACATGAAGGCGCTGCCGGTGCAAGCGCTCTGCCTGGGCTGCCACGGCGCTCCCGAGAGCATCGACCCGAAGGTGCGCGCCCGCCTTCAACAGGACTACCCGGCCGACCGCGCGACCGGCTATCGGCTGGGCCAGATCCGCGGCGCGATCAGCGTCAAGCAGCCGCGCTAGCGGCGCGTCGGCAACTCGTCAGCGACCATGCGCGGACACGTTCAGCGGGCGGGCGGCGCACTGCCGGTAGCTGTCGTGCCAAGGCTGAATCCGCTCGAAGGCCGCGCTGGCGGCCAGTACGTCGGCATCGGCCCAGCGCCGGCCGACGAGCTGCAGGCCGACCGGCCAGCGGTCCTCGGCCAGGCCGGCCGGCAGCGACGCGGCCGGATGTCCGGTGAAGTTGAACGGATAGGTCAGGCACCAGCCGATCAGCGGATCGACCGGCACGCCGTTGACCTCGGTCGGGCCGACAGTGTTGCCGTCGGTGGCGTTTTCCACCGGCAGGCAGGCGAGTGTGGGCGTGGCGAGCAGATCGTATTCTTCGAATACCACCCGCAGCCGGTCGTAGACCTCGGAGCGCAGCTCCTGATCGCGGTAGAAATCCTCGGCGGTCATCCGCCGGCCGATCTCCAGCCAGTGGTGCAACTGCGGCGGCAGGTCGTCGCGGTGCTTGCCGAGCAGATCGATGCCGTTGGCTTTCAGGTCGGCGAGGGTGCGCAGGTTGATCGGCATGAACATCCGGCACCACAGATCGCTCAGTTCGCGCTGGTCGCGGGCCAGGCCGATCTTCACCGGCACGACCACGGCGCCGGCCTCCTCGAACCGGCGCACCGCGCGCTCGACCACGGCCGCGACCCGCGGATCGACCGGGAACACGTCCAGATCGGCGCTGTAGCCGATCTTTACTCCGCGGATCGAGCGCCGGGTCGCGGCGGTGAAGTCCTTCCACTCGTCCACGCTGAACGGGTCGCGCGGATCGTGGCCCTGCAGCGCGGTCAGCGCCAGCGCCGCGTCGTCCACGGTGCGCGTCAGCGGCCCTTCGAAGATGAAAGGTGCGCCGTGGCCGAAAGCATTTGGCCGGATGAAGAACGGCGTGCGGCCGAACGAGGCCTTGTAGCCGTAGACGCCGCACCAGGCGGCCGGGATGCGGATCGAGCCGCCGCCGTCGCTGCCTTCGGCCAGCGGCACCAGTCCGTCCGCGACCGCCGCCGCGCTGCCGCCGGAGGAGCCGCCGCTGTTGCGGGTCGGGTCGAACGGATTGCGGGTCGGGCCGAACAGGTAGTTGTCGCAGGTGCCGCGGAAGCCCAAGG
>JAJTHJ010000256.1 GCA_021298875.1 Burkholderiales bacterium
GTTCTGCAGCGCCTTGGCGATGCGGAACTCGGCGGCGGCGGCCAGCAGCGGGTTGTTGCCCTGGAACACGAGCTGGTTCAGCCCGCAGCCGAACTCCGGCAGCATCACGCGCTCGCCGGGGTCGGTGAAGAGCAGTTGCTCGATCCGCTGACGGATCACCTGCTCGGCATCGGCGGTGGCCACACGGCCGTCGGCGGCCAGGCCGAACGGGAAGGCGAGCACACGCAAGCTCATTGCACCGCTCCGTCCTGGCCGCGCAGTTGCACCGCCGCCGCCGGCAGCCCGGCGGCAATCTTGTTCTGCGCGACCGTGATCTCGAGCGCGGCCTTCAGATGGTTGACGATGCCGGTGGCGATCGCGGCCAGTGCCTTGCGCCGCTGCTCGACGGCCTCGTCGGTGTCGTCGGCGGGGTCGAAGACCTCGTACGCGATCATCGCCTGCTCGATCGCATGGGCCATCGAGTCGGCGCTGAAGTTCGTGGGGGTGCCGGGTTTGAGCATCGTGGCGTCAGCCGAAGGTTGAGCGAGCTGTGGCGCTCGGCGCCCCCACCCCAGCCCTCCCCCGCAGGCGGGGGAGGGCCGGGGTGGGGGCGGTGCGCTCCCGATGCAGCAACGAAGTCGGCATCGTCGTGCTCACAGCGGACAAGGCGGCAGCTTCGGCAGCGCCGGCAGCGAAGGCAGCGGCGGCAGGCTGGGGATCGGCAGCGGAATCACCAGCGAGGGCAGCGGCAGGCTGGGCAGCGACAAGCCCGGCAGGGCCGGCAGCTTGGGCAAGGCAGGCAGGCTCGGCAAAGCCGGCAGCGCCGGAATCGGCAGCGGAATCACCAGCGACGGAAGCGGCAGGCTCGGCAGCGCCAGCCCAGGCAATGAAGGCAGGTTGGGCAGCGCAGGCAGGCTGGGCAAGGCCGGCAGCGCCGGAATCGGCAGCGGAATCACCAGCGACGGAAGCGGCAGCGCCGGGAATTTGCAGCTCATCGCAGCGTCACCGCCTTAGAAATGGCCGGATGAGTCGGCGCCGACAAGGGCCTCGGCACCGGAATCGGCGGGCCGGAAGGTCCGGGCGCGGTCGGATGCACGTGCGCATCGAAAACTGCGGCAAAGGCGCGGCCGAGGATCGCGGGCTCCATCGCGCCTTCACCCAGCGCCACGGTCTCGCTGCGCAGCATCACGTTCTTGGCGATCACCTGCACCGCGGCGCCGTTCAGATCCAGCACCGAGCCGTCCTTGTTGGTGAAGCTCACGCCCGAGTCGCCCAGCCGTACGTTGTTGCCGTGCTCGTCGGCGAAGGAGAACTCCTTGTCCTCGGCATTGAGGAACAGAAAGGTGCCGGCCGCGTTGCTGACGGTGACGTTGCCTTTGGCATCGAAGTTCAGGAAGGCGTTGCTCTTGTGCTTCAGCGTCACGCTTTCTTCGCCCGGCGTGTCGTTGAACTCGATCAAGTGCCCGCTCGGCGTCTTCAGCACGCGCTTCTGCGGCTTGTTCTCCTGCATGACCTTGGCCTCGGTGGGCGCTTCGGACTCGGCCGGCTTGGACCAGAAGCAGCCGACCCAGATCGGGCAGTCGAGATTGCCTTCCTCGAACTCGACCCAGACCTTGGCGCCGATTTCCGGCACGAAAAAGAAACCCTGCTCGGCCGTGCCGCCGAAGGGCACGCAGGGCCAGGCCCAGTCGGTGACGAAGGGGTCCGAAGGCTGCGGATTGGCGCTGCCGCCGAACAGACTCGGCACCATCAGCCGCAGCCGGCCGAGCTGCTCGGCATCGGCGTTGTCGACCACGGTGCCGCGGTATTTGCCGAAATACAGTTGGTCCAGCCGTTCGACGCGCAGGTCGCGGCTGTCGCCACCGGCGGCGGCTTCGGCGGAGGGAACGGACATATCGGTCATGGACGCTGCTCGATTCGGACGGGTCTACCGCTGCCGGCAGCCATGCCCCCACCCCAGCCCTCCCCCGCTTCGCAGGGGAGGGAGCAAACCCCCTCCCCCGCCTGCGGGGGAGGGCTGGGGTGGGGGCGCTGGGCCTCGCGAATAGCAGCTAAACCCACCTGCATCGGATTCATCCGCAACCTCCCGTTCACGCCGCCATCACCCGCGGCCCGCTTTCGGCCACCGGCGCCAGATCGGGGTCGACCGCATCGCCGGCCGCGGACGGCACGCCGGACTCCGCGCCTTCGCCGGTGTAGTCCTCGCTGCCCAGCGCATCGAGCGCATTGCGCACGAGTTCGAAGTCCATCGTGTACGTGCGGTCGGTCATCTGATGCCGCAGCTTGCGCACGTAATAAACGCCGTTGTAGGTGCTGCCCAGGCCCTTGACCGTCACCGTGCGCCGCACGCGCAGCACGCGGCCGTAGCGCAGGCCGTTTAGCTGGCCGCGCGCGGTGAGCCAGAAGCCGCCCCGCCGCAGCACGCCGGCGGTGTAGTCGTCGGCGCGCGCCTGGGTCAGCGCGCCGATGCGGCGGGTGACCACCGCGCGCTGGCTCAGCCCCGCACCGCCGCGCAGGCCCGCCAGCGGCGAGACGCCGAGCGCCGGCAGGCCGGAGTCCGCCGCGGTCGCCGCGGCGTACTCGCCGGTCATCTGATCCAGGAACTCGCTCGTCGCCTCGGTCGGTGCGGTGCCGTCGGCGTCGATGCTGATCTGGGTGCAGTTGGTCTCGTCGCCGAAGTTGACGGCGATAAGCTTCTGCGGCGTGCCTTCCAGGTTGGGCGGGCGAAAAAACGCGGTCGCGCCGCTGACGAAGAAGTCGTAGCCGCGGCGGCGCGCCAGCTCGCGGATCAGTTGCAAGTCGGTGCCGCGCTGCGCGACCGTATGCGCGGGCGGCGCCGGCTCGGGCGGCGTGACCCGCGGCACCAATTCGTTCTCGGTCAGGATCGCCTCGACAATTTCTTCATAGGTCTTGCCGATCCAGATGCGGCGCTTCTCTTCCAGGTTCAGCGCATACGAGGCGTCCACGCCGCGGATCTGCGCGGTCACGTGGGTGCCCTGCGGATCGGTCGCCACCGTCAGATGCGAGATGTAGCCGTCGACCACGATCTCGGTCTGCGTCGGGAAGATCGCGATGATGGTGACCCGGTTCCACACCCGCAGTTGCTCGTCGCCGATGTAGGGCCAGGAACCGTCCTCGTTGCGGCAGGCAGAGAGCTCGATCGAAAACGAGGTGCCGACGTCCAGGTCTTCGTCCACCGTGATCGAGCGGATGCAGCCGTACATGGCCGAGCCGTCCTCGCCGTTGATGCGCACGGCGGCGGCAAACAGGCGGTCGGCAGAGGCCGGCAGTGCAGGCATCGTGAGCGGCGCGGGCTACAGCGCCCGATCCTTCGGAATCGTCAGCAGCAGCCCCGGCTGCAACAGTTGATCGGGCGCCAGCAGGTCGAGGTTGGCATCTGCAATCAACCACCACTTGCGCGGGTTGCGGAAGAAGCGCCAGGCCAAGAGATCGAGCCGGTCGCCCTGCTTGACCTGGTAGACCAGCGCGGTGTCGGTGGCGGGATCGAAGGGCGGCGGCTCGCGCAACGCCTTCAGGCGTGCGCGGCTGCCGTCGGGGCTGCTCACCTCCACATCGGCCACCCGCAGATAACGCGAGCCGTCAAAAAACATCGGCAAAGTCTCCAAGGTTGGCGAGATTCATCGCCCCCAGCGCCATCCGCCAGCCGTGCGAGTACAGGTAGGGCGGGTTGAAGCCTTCCAGCACCTTGAGCTGCACCACGACCTGCGCACGCTTGGGATTGAGATCGGGAAAGAATTCCTGCTCGGTAATTTGCAGGCTCGTCATCACCACCGGCAGCACGCGCTTGCGGCCCCAGATGAAGAGCAGGATCGGAATCGTCTTGGCGCGTGCCGCGCCAAACTGGTCGTCGCCGCCCAGCAGATTGCCGAGCGGAAAGCCGAACAGCTGATCGGTCTTCGGATAAATCATCAGCTCCAGCACCGACAGCTGGGTGCCGACGCCGAACTGCTGCGCCATGAACTTGCCGTCGTTCAGATCGTCGGTGGCGTCCAGTTGCAGGGTGAGGCCGATGGTCTCCTCGGTCACCGTCACCTGCGCCAGGCAGGAGCGTTGCTGCGCCTCCGAGCCTTCGCGGCAGCTGGCTCCCGTGCCGTCGGCGCCGCCCGGGGTCCAGGTCGCCGTGCGGCCGCGGGTCAATGTCTCCGGGTTGAACTGGAAGGCAAAGGCGAGCGGCGGCAGCGACAGGCCGTACTCGACAAAGGCGCCGCGCAGCACCTGGGGGCGCAGGTCAACCGCCATGACGGGCCTTCGAAGTGGCGGTGTTGGCGGTCAGGCGCTGCTCGCCCCCACCCTGGCCCTCCCCCGCTCGCGGGGGAGGGGAAAAACTCTTCGCCGTGGCAGGGCCGAACTCCCTCCCCTGCGCAGCGGGGGAGGGCTGGGGTGGGGGCGCAACCTTGGCCCGCTGCGTGATCACTCTTGCCGCTTCTCGCGCCCACAGATCCGGCGCCGCATCGCGCCCCGGCGCGTCCAGCACCAGCTCGTCGATCCGCAGCCGATGCGGGCCGCCGAGCGTGCGCAGCTCGCGCTGCAAGGCCGCTGCGAAGCGCCGACCCAGCGGCTCGCCGTCCGTGCTGCCCACGGCGTCGGTCAACAGGTGCAGGCGGCCGATCGAAATCATCCAGCCCCCCGCAGCAGCAGTGCGGCCAGCGCTTCTTCGAGCAGCGCGGCGCTGAGTTCCAGAAAACCGTCGGGGGCGGCGAGCATCAGCGCGGCGGTTTGCGTGCCGCGCATCTGGAGCTTTTCGGCCAGCAGCAGCGCCGCGACCCGGTCCGCGCTGCGGGTGCGGGGCGTGAAGGCAAAGCTCGCAGTGCAGGCCACCACGCCGAACTGCGCCTCGTCGCCGAACGCCAGCCGCGGCGTGAAGGCGATGGTCTGCAAGCCGCCGTCCAGATCGGCGCGCACTTCGAGCGCGGTCTTGGCGAGCGTGGCGAAGCTGCGGTCGGCGACCGCCTCGGTCAACGCGGTCTCGGCCAGCGTCAGCCGCGAATGGTTGCCGACGGCGGCGGTGACGAGATCGATCAGCCGCTGGTTAAGAAGCGGGAACTGCGCCTGGATGAAGGCGTCGCGCGCCGTGCGCGCGCTGGCCGCCGCCGCGTCGCGCTGGGCGCGGCGGGTGAGGTAGCTGTCGAGGCGGGAGGCGAGGGTCATTGCGCGCTTCCTTGCGGCAGCATCCGCGGCAGCCTGTCATTCCGAGCGCAGCGAGGAATCTGCTGTTCAGGCGCCGCAACAGCAGGTGCCTCGCTTTGCTCGGCACGACAAGGGATGGGGCAGCCGGGCTGCGCAGCGATGTTCATTCGACGCGCCTCGCGGCAAACCAGGGGTTGCGATAGGCACTGCGGGCGGGCCGCGCCGGCGCCGGCGCGGTCGGCGCTTGGGCCGTGCCCTGCGGGGCTGTCGGCGCGGCGGCAGTTGGCGCAAGCGGCGACGCGGAGGACTTGATCTCCACGTGCAAGCTGCCGATCGACAACGTCGGCGTCTCGGTCGTGCCGCGCAGCGCCGTCAGCGACACGCTGGCGGCGGCCGCAGCAGGCGGCGGCGGAGTCGTGGCCTGGCCGAACATGCGGCGCTGCGGCGGCGCTTCCGGTGCAGCAGCCCGTGCCGCCGGCGCGGCTAGCGGCGCTGCGGCTTCCTGAGCCTCGGTCGTTGCCGCCGGCGGTGGCGACGGCAGCACCAGAATGCGATCGATCAGCGGCTGGAGCGTTGCTGGTGCGGAAGGTTCGCCGGCCGGTGCCGCCGGTGCGGACGCTGGGGTCGGCGCAACCTTGCCGAAGGGCTGCCGCTCGACCTGGACGATGCGCGTCTCAAGCGTCCGCGCCGGCGCCAGCGGCACCGCTGGCGCGGCGTCGGCCGAGCCCTGCCTTTCAATGCTGCGCGTAACGATTTCGGTCTTCACCACCGGCCGCGCCGGTGAGGCCGCAGCAGCAGCCGGCGCGCGGTGGGCACGCAGCGGCGGCGGCGCAACAGTAGCCTCGGTATCGCGTGCCCGCGCGGGCAGCGCTTGCGGCAGTTCCGCGGGTGGAGGCTGAGTCGCCGGCGCGGCCGCGGAGGCCGCAGGCAAGGCTTGCGGCGCCGCGCGCGCGCCGACGTGAACCTCACCCGCATCGTCGAGATGCGCAAGCGCGCGCCGATCGACCTCTCGCTGTTCCACCTGTTCGAAGCCCTCGAAGCCGCTCATATCCTCCACCGCTGGCAGGGCCGACGGCGTCTGCTGCACGTCCTGCGCGCGTGGGCGCCGCTCCCATTGCAAGTAGCTGCGCGGTCGCGCCGCAGTTGCGCCGGCGGCGGCGAGCGGCATTCCGCGGCGGCCGAGCAGCGGCTGCTCCTGCGTGCTCATCCGCGACCCTCCGCGCGCTCAGCGTCGCGCGCCAGCAGTTGCAGGTAGCGGCCGCGGCGCGCGGCGGTGAGCGCCAGGATGTCGCGCTCGCTCCAGTGGTAGAGCCGCGCCAGCACGTGCACTTCCTCGAACAGGCGCTCGGCGTTCATCGCGCGCTCGGCAAAAAAAAAGCGACCAGATCGAAGTCGTAGGCCATCGGCGCCGCGCAATACGGGCAGGCGACGTCGATCGCTAGATCCGGCCCCGGCGCCTGCTGCGCCAGAAACTCGGCAATCCGGTTGCGCTGCGCCAGCGTCAGCGCGTGCGCGGCCGCACGCGACAGCGGGCCGCGGCCGTCCACGTCCAGCACGATGCGCGACAGCAGCAGCGAGTTGGCCTGCGCCGGCGGCAGCGCGGCGGCGGCCAGTGCTTCTTGGTCGGCACCGGTAGGCAGCCGCAGCGTCAGCCGCACTTCACCACTGCCGTCGCTGCGCGGCAGCGCGAGTGTCAGCGTGGGTGCCAGCGGCTCGGCCTGCCGCACTTCGAGCTCACTGATCAGAAAGTCCACGTCGACCTTGCGCCCGCATTCCGGGTTGCCGCAACGCTTGACCTGATGCACGTGGTCGCCGACTTCGAGCTGCCGCAGCCGCAGCAGCAGCGCATCGCGGTCGCCGATCGAAAGTGAGGCCGCAAAGGCCTCGTCGATCGGCGCCTCGATCCCCTCGACCTTCGCGATCGCCCGCGCCAGCAGGGCGCTGGCGCGCTGCGCACCGCTGGCAAAGACGCGATCAGTCAGCAGCTCTTCGTCGGCGCCGGTCAGCTCGCGCAGCCAGACGTCGCGGTGGCGGCTACCTACCGCGTCGAACACGCCGCCCGGCAGTTGCAGCCAGCGCGCGCCGCGTTCGATCGCAGCGGAGGGCAAGGAAGCTCCCATCACTGGAGAACCTGGATGCCTTCGTTCTCCAGCACCAGCGTCTGAATCATCGCGTCGCCGGAGTTGGCGTCCAGATCGGGCACCGCGGTGTACTTGGACACCCAGCAGTTGTAGACGCGATAGGCCTTCACGCGGTTATTGGCGAGGTCGTAAATCTCGATGTCCACGTCCTTGCGGAACTCGTCGGGCTTTTTCTGCGCATCCGCCCCTCTGTTGCCGAGGTAGTTGCTCATCAGCGTGGCCCAGTTCTCGAAGGTCTTGTCGCGCGTGACGCCTTGTTCGAGCGTGATCGGCTCGAAGCTCGTCAGCCCCGGCAGCTTGTGCTTGAAGCCGTCCATCTCGCCGGTGCGGAAGTCCTTGGACTCCACGCTGACGGTGAGCGCCGAGCACTTGGTCATTCCAGCCACGTAGTCGTTGCCGAACTTGATCCGGAATTTGAACTTGCGGTAGGGATCGAACATCGAGGTGCGGGGGGCCATCGCGGTGCTCCTGCGGTAAAAGAGTCAAAGGGAATTCAAACGCGCTGCCAGCCTTCGTGCTTCAGCGTCACCGAGCGGATGCCGATGCCGGCGGAATCGGCGTTCAGCTCCGGCATTGCGACAAAGCGCGACACCCAGCAGCGGGCAAGCTTGAAACTCAGGGCCGGCGCGCTTTGCGGCGACAGCGGATTGCCGTCCAGCCGGTACACGTCGATGAAGACCGTGCGCTTGAAGTTCTTGGCGCGCGCCGGGTCCAGGTGCAGCCGCAGCGCCTGGTCGGCCCAGTCTTCGAGCGTGGTGTCGGCCGACCAGCCCTGCTCCAGCGTCACGTCCTCGTAGCTCACCATGCCGGGCGACGGATAGCTGCCGAGAAAATCGCCGCCCTGCTTCAACTCGTTGGCGGCCACGCTGCGCGCGAGCGCCGACAACTTGTTGACACCGGCGATCACCTGCTGGTCCAGCCGCACCTTGAACTTGAAGGTGCGGTAGGGATCGAAGCTGGAGGTGCGGGGGGCCATGGTCTGCGTTACGCACGGTGCCTCAGCCCTGCGGCATTTGCGTCTTCTGGCTGATCGTGATCAGCACGAACTCCGCGGGCTTCAGCGGCGCGAACCTCAACTGCATGTTCACGCGCCCGGCGTTGACTTCGGACGGGGGATTCAGGTCCGCGTCGCACTTGACCTCGAAGGCGTCTTCCGGCGTCTTGCCGGCCAGCGCGCCCTTGCGGAACTCGCCCATCATGAAGTCCTCGATGTTGGCGCGCAGTGCGTCCCACAGCGGGAAGTCGTTGGGCTCGAACACCGCCCACTGGGTGCCGTTGTAGATGCTCTGTTTCAGGTAGTTGGTGTAGCGGCGTACCGGCACGTAGCGATACTCCGGATCGGCCTGCGCGGCCAGCGTGCGCGCGCCCCACACGACCATGCCGCTTGCCGGAAACTGGCGGATGCAGTTCACGCCGATCGGATTCAGGATGTCCTGCTCGGCATCGGTGACGCCGTATTCCAGCCCGATGCCGCCGAACACATTGGCCTCGGTGCCGGCCGGCGCCTTCCACACGCCGCGGCTGTTGTCGATGCGCGCAAAGAGGCCGGCGATAAAGCCCGACGGCGGCACGTAGCGGCGCGGGTTCTTGCCGGGGCCGACCGGATCGGCGATCTGGATCCACGGGTAATACAACGCGCCATAGCTGCTCTTCACCGTCAGCACGTTGCGCATGTAGTTCTGCGCGTGCACCGGCTGGGTCTGCGGCGTGTTGCGGTCGCGCATGCCCGGTGCATCGGCGATAAAGAAACAATCGCCGCGGTTGGCGCAGTAGGCAACCGCGGCATCCGTCACCTGGCTGTCGCAGCCGGGGATGGCGAAGAAGTTGATGTCGATCACATCGTCCAGCGCATGCATGCCGCTCTTGCGGTCGGCCGTGCCGATCAGGTCGAAGTTGCTGACCGCGGCGCCGTCGGTACCGTTGATCAGAGGCGTGGGCACCGGCGCACCGCCTTCCCATGCCGACAGCCGCGGCAGCACTGCCGGAGCTGAAGCATCACCGTCCACCGTGCCGGTCTGCGCGCTGGTCGGGAACTTCAGCCGCAAATTGGGCGTGCCGGCGCCGTCGGTCAGTTGCAGGCTGTAGGCATTGCCGCGCCGCACCTGCGTGATCACCACCCGGCCGTTGACCGCGGTGGCGTTGATCTTGCGCGGGGCGACCGCGGCGTCGCCGGCGGCGGCGTTGATCTGCGCGGCCAGTTGCGCGGCGGTGGCTTTCTGCAGCCGGGTGTTGCCGATGGAGGTAAAGCGGAAGTTCGCCGGCAGTGCCTGTTGCGTCGCATTCAGTGCGCCGTTGTTGACGGCAACCGAGAAGTTGGCGTTCTCCTCGATCTGGAACGGCTCCACGTCGCTCAACAGGAAGGCGGCTTCCGAGGCGCCCTGCCCGTTCGCGGCCGTGCCCACTGCCTGCGTCCGGTCGATCGGCCGCATGTCGAGCACGCCCGCCGCGGCCGCGGTGCCGGTGACGGTCAGCGCGCTGTCGCTGGCGCCGCGGTTGGCGGTTTCGATCAGGATGCAGTCGCCGGTGCGCCGCACAGTGGCGAGCCCGTTGGCGTTGGCGATCAACGCGGCGCGAATTTCCGCTACCAGCGTGTCGATCGGCGCCGCGGCATCTGCGGTCAGGTTGACATTGATGTTGGCCGCCGGGTTGCCGACGGCCACCGTCAACACGTTGTTGCCGCCACCGGTGTTGAACGTCGCGGCGGCCCGGCTGCGCACTTGGGCCGGGGTCGCGGCACCGCGCCCCTGGCGCAGGCCA
Organism: Burkholderiales bacterium; assembly: GCA_021298875.1. Classification (GTDB taxonomy): domain Bacteria; phylum Pseudomonadota; class Gammaproteobacteria; order Burkholderiales; family Burkholderiaceae_F; genus JAJTHJ01. The sequence continues at coordinate 10,026 of JAJTHJ010000256.1, forward strand.
GCCATGCCGATCAGCACGCCGGCGGTGGCGGCCGTGCCGCCCAGTACGAAGTAACTGTCGAAGCCGGCGCTGTTGTGCACGATGCGCAGCTTGCCCACGTCGGCCGGCACGCCGTCGGCGGCCGTCAGCAAGCGCGCGGCCACGCCGAAGGCGCCGAAGCTGCCGTTGATCAGATCGACCAGCGCAGCCGCCGTATTGACGGTGTCGATGTCGACGTTGGCCGTCCGGCCGTCCGGCGCCTCGATCGTCAACACATTGTTGGGCGCGGCGTAGGGTCCGGCCGGAATCGCGTTGGTGCTGGTGGCCGCCGCGCGCATCGGCTGGCCGTTGGCGAGTTCGGTGGCGGCCTTGAGGTCCTCGACCTCGATGTACTCGGAGGCGTCGTTGATCTGGGTCTCGACGTAGCCGTCGACGTCAGCCGGGTCCATGGAGAGGCCGTCGAAGGTCTCGACCACCTCGCCCTGGTTGTAAACGGTCAGCTTGAAGCGCGCGGCCGGCTCGCCGTTGGCCGCGTCGATGGCGATCCCCAGCGCATTGCCCCACTCGCCGGCGCCCTTGGCGCGAATGCGCAGGGTGTTGCGCCCGCCGCCGCCCTGGCGCGACAGCAGCTCGACCGAGGCGCTGCGGGCCGCCGTGGCCGACAGCACCCGCACCACGTAGCAGCGCTTGCCGCCGTTGGCGAAGAACTGCTGCACCGCGTAGGGCACGTAGCTGCCTTCGATCAGATAGCCGAAGGCGCGCACGAACTGCGACCAACTGGTGATGAAGGTGGCCTTGTTGGGCACGCCCTTCTGGGTGACACCGATGAAGCCGGCGGTGGAGGTGCCCACGCCTTCGATCGGCTTTACGCCGCTGGATTTTTCCTGGACATAAACGCCGGGGTGCAGGGTTTCGGGCATGGTGGGGATCTCCGTGGTCAGGGGTCGCCGGGGTGGCGTTAGTGCGCTTTGGCGGGCGCGGGGTCGTCGTCTTCGGCCGCGGGGGCCGCGTCGTCGCCGTCGTCAGTCGCGGTGGCGTCGTCTTCTGCCCGCGGCGCTTGGGCATCCTGCGGCGCTTCTTCGGCCTTTGGTTCTTCCGGCCAACGCCCTTCGTGCCGCAGCAGTTCTTCGTACTTGATCGGCACGCGCGCCAGCCAGCCACGCCGCTGCCAGTCGCCGATGAAGACGTTGCCGGCCAGGTCTTCGTCGCGCAGCGGCGGCGACAACTGCGCGGGGGCCAGCGTCAGCGCCGCGCCGCCGCGCAAGTCGACGGTGAGCGGCTGCGAGGAGAGGTTTTGCAAGCGACAGGCCATGGCGGTGTCTTTCGCGGAGTTCAGTCGATGGGAAGCAGGTCGGCGTAGCGGCCGAAGTCGGCGGCCGGCGCGCGCCGGCCGCCCTTGACGAGTTCCTGCCGCAGCGCAGCCAGCACTTGGCGCATGCCGATCGGTGCGTCCGCGTCGGCAGCCAGATAGGCGGCGCCGAGCGCAGCGTTGCGGATCGTGCCGCCGTTGACCTCGAAGCGCGCGGCGATGAAGTCGAGATCCAGTTCGTCCACCGGCGCGCCGGCAAAAGCGCGGCTCCACAGCACGCGGCGCTGCGGCACCTTGGGTGCGGCGAATTCCACGGTCAGGTGGATGCGGCGCAGGAACGCCTCGTCCAGGTGATGGCGCAAGTTGGTGGCGAGCAGCGCCACGCCGCTGTAGGACTCGATCCGCTGCAGCAGGTAGTTGATCTCGATGTTGGCGTAGCGGTCGTGCGCGTCCTTGACTTCGGAGCGCTTGCCGAACAGCGCGTCGGCCTCGTCGAAAAAGATCACCGCATGGGCGCGCTCGGCTTCGTCGAGCACGGTCTTCAGATTTTTCTCGGTCTCGCCGATGTATTTGCTGACGACACCGGCGAGGTCCACCCGATACAGCCGCATGCCGAGTTCGTGCGCAATGGCCTCGGCCGCCATCGTCTTGCCCGTGCCCGAGGGGCCGCAGAACAGCGCCACCAAGCCCTGCCCGCGCGCGCTTTGCCGGTCGAAAGCCCAGTCTTCCATCACCCGGCGCCGGTGCCGCACGCGGCGCACGATGTCGGCCAGCAGCCGCGCCTGCGCGTCGGGCAGCACCACGTCGGCCAGCCGCACGCGCGGCACGACCGGCTGCGCCAGAGTCGCCAGCCGCGGCGCAGCCACATCGGCCGCCGCCGTGTGCAGCGCCACCGACCACTCGGCGGCCGTCGCCGGCGCCCGCGGCGCATCGAGCACCTGTTGCATCGCCTGGGCCAGTTCGCCGGCGGTCAGCAAAAACTTGGCGGCCAGCTCCTCGGCCAGCGCCGGCTGCGCCTCGGTCGGCATAGCGGCGGCGGCCAGAAGCGTCGACCACGCCGCCCTGCGCTCGTCGCTGGACAGCGCCGGCAGTTCGAGTACGACGCGACGCGCCGCCGGGCACCAGCCCGCCAGTGCGTCGACGCTCTCGACTCCCGCCAGCACGATCCAGCCCAGTTCGTACATCAAGCGCTGGACGATGGGCCGCCAGGTCGCGGCGTCGTCGGCCAGCACCTGCGCCTCGGCCAGGTACAGCGGCGCGCCCAACAGCAAGGCGTCGCGCAGCGCCGCGGCCAGCCGCGCCTCGGCCTCCGGCTGCTTGGCCAGCGCGCGCGCATCCAGCGCCAGGCAGGGCATGGCAAGCGCACGGCAAGCTTCCTCGGCCGCGTGCCGGCGCCCGCTGCCGGGCCGACCGGCCAACGCCACCAGCAGTGGCGCGCGGCGCGAGCCCGCGAGGTGCTCGCGCAGCAGTGCCGACAACTGAGCGGCGACATCGGTCTGCACCCACAGCGCGCGCGCCAGCGAGCTTTCGGTCGGGCGGCACCACAGCGGCAGCAGCGCGGCGTCGGCACCGTCCTGGTTGAGCAGGAAGCGCAGCACGCCGTCGGCCACCCGCAGCGTCTGTCCGGCCGCGGAGGCGCTGCGGCCATCGGCCGCCGGCAGCAGCAGCGCAAAGCGGGCGAGCCGGCCGTCGCGCGCCAGCAGGCCGGCACAATGGCCGCGCTCGGCGCGCGGCGCCAGCAAGCGCGTCAGCAAGTCCACCGACGGGTAGCGCAGAGCCACATCGTCGTTCAGATAGCCGAACACGCGCTCGAAGCGCCGGTCGAGATCCGGCGCCGCGCAGACGAGCAGGCACTCCGTCTCAAAGTCCGACAAGCCAAAGCGCGCCGCCAGTTCGATCAGCCTGGCCGGCCCATCGCCCTGCCAGGCCGCGGTCAGCGCGCAGAGCAGGCTGCCGACTTCGTAGTCGGGACCCGGGTGGCCGCCGGCCAGCAGGCGGTCGACCTCGTCGTCGCCGACCACCAGAGCCGATAACGGTGCGGCGACGCTGCGCCGGCCGCCGGCCACCTGCGCGACGAGCCGCCGCTCGAGCGCGGCCAGCGCGGCGTCCAGCAGTGCCGCGTCGTCGAGCAGCACGGACGGGGGCAGCGCGGCGGCGAGGTCGTCGGGCTTCACCGCAGTTGCTCCACCTCGACCCGCCGCTCCTGCACGCGGCGCACCGTGCGGGTCACGGCGCTGTCGATGACGACCACCGACACTTCGTAGGCGAGCGACAACCGGAACGGCACGCGCTCGAACGACTTCCACAGCTCCATCGTGTCCGGCAACGACAGGTTGTGCGGCACGATCTTCAGCTCCTCGGTCATCGCCGCGAGGTTGGGATCGAGCACGGGGTCGTCGGCACGGATTACGGCATGGTCGTGCAGCACCCGCATCACCTCGCCCAGGGTGGCGTGGATCTCCACCTGAGTCGGGCCGTAGGCGCAGATCAGGTAGTGCAGGTTCAGCCCGAAGGGCGGTGCGACCAGTTGAGCGGCGGTGCCGCCCGGTTGCCAGCCGAGGTTGGCAAAGGACGGGTTGCGCTCGATGCGGTACAGGAACAGCGAGATCAATGGCGCGACCACCGCGATTTCAGCCGGCGAGCGGTCGCTGTCCACCGCGACGCCGACTTCGTTGGTCAGCAGCACATCGAGCGTACGCGTAACGTCGCGGATGACGGTGAACGCACTCACGGGCGCACCTCGCGGTGTGCGCTCAGCAGCGCGCGCAACACACCGATCTCTACGCCGCGCCGATAGCGCCGCCGGCCATCGGCGGCGACCGTTTCTTCAAGCAGGGCGCTCGCCTTCATCCAGTCGAGCGCCGGCTGCAGCCGCCACGGTTCGGCGCCCGCCTCACCCAGCCACCAACGAGCGATGCCCTCGGCGGTGTCGCTCGCCAGCGGATGCTCGATCAGGTACCGCGCGAGTTCGCAAACGGTGGGTTGCAGCGATGGCGGGAGGTCGGTCGGCATCGGTCGCTTTTGGTGGCCGGTTGCTCTACGCAATGCCGATGCCAGCGCAGGCATCCCGACAAGTGCTTGATTCGGCACAACGCGCAGGTGGACGCCGAGGACGAAGCGGGATCGCACCGTCCCAGCGTCCAAGCGCCCTCGCCTGGCTTTATCGAGCGCCGGCGGGCGTGGGACTTTTTTGTCTCGCTTCGCACTGCGTTTGTCCTAGCGCGTGCAGGCGTGCACCGCAGCGCATGCCGCAATCGCGTGATCGGCTCGTGGGAAGTGCCGCAGCGCGGCGCCGATGAGTGCGCTCAGAGCGCGCCGCGAAAGCGATCCGGTTCGATCTGGTGCTTGCGCATCAGCTCGAAGAACGCGCGCCGGTTTTTGCGCGCCGCGCTGGCCGCTTGCGACACGTTGCCGCGGTGCGCGTGCAATAGGCGCTCGACGTAGCCGCGCTCGAAGTCGGCCACCAGCCGCGCCTTGGCGGCGCGGAACGAATCGTCGCCGACGGGCGGGGGCACGCTATCGCCCAGGCCGAGATCCTCGGCGCCGACCACCACGCCGGTGGCGAGCAGTACGGCCCGATCGATCACGTGCTCCAGCTCGCGCACGTTGCCGGGCCAGTCGTGCGCGGCCAAGCGGCGCAGCGCAGCGGGCGTCAGCGCGACTTCGGCACGGCCCGCACCCTGCGCGCACTTGCGGGCGAAGTGCAGTGCCAGCGCCGGCACGTCGCCGCGGCGCTCGCGCA
>JAJTHJ010000354.1 GCA_021298875.1 Burkholderiales bacterium
CACCTGCGCCTCGATGGTAAGCGGATTGACCGCGGTGCCGCAGTCGATCGCCGAGACGACCCTGTGCACGCGGATCGCGTTGTTCGCGCCGACCGAAACCTCGACCACGTGGGCGCAAACCGTGCCGAAGCTTTCGTGCGCGGCCACCCCGCGGGCACGGCCGGCCGGCAGCGGCTTGCCCCAGCCGGACTTCTCGCGCACGAGCGTCAGCGCACCGCGTACGCGCGTGTGCTTGGGGTCGAGCAGCGCCAACCGGTAAGCGATCGGATCCTGCTTGGCGGCGACGGCCAGTTCGTCGATCAGCGTTTCCATCACGAACGCGGTGTGGCTGTGGCCGACCGAGCGCCACCACAACACCGGCACGTTGACGTCCGGGTGATGCACGCCGACCTGCATGTTGGGCAGCGCATAGGGTGTGTCGACCACACCTTCGGTCAGCGACGAATCGACGCCATTTTTGACGAAGGCCGGCTCGAACGCGGTGCCCTTGAGAATCGACTGGCCGACGATGGTGTGGTTCCACGCGACCGGCATGCCCTTGGCATCGACGCCCACGTTGACGCGATGCGCGACCATCGGCCGGTAGTAGCCGCCGGTGAGATCGTCTTCGCGCATCCACACGACCTTGACCGGCGCGTCGATGCCGGCCTGCTTCATCGCGCGAGCGACATGCACCGCCTCGACCAGGTAGTCGCTGCTCGGGTTGGCGCGCCGGCCGAAGCCGCCGCCGGCGAACATCGTCACCAGATCGACCTGCTCCGGCTTCAGCCCCGCAGCGGCCGCGCACTGCTGCTGGTCGATGGTCTGGAACTGCGAGCCGCAGTAGACCGCCAGGCGATCGGCCTTGAGGTCGATCACTGCGTTCAGCGGCTCCATCGGCGCGTGCGCGAGATAGGGCACGAGGTACTCGGCCTCTACACGGCGCGCGGCGCCGGCGATGGCGTCTGCGCTGCCGTCGCTGCGCGCGGGCAGGCCCGGGGTGGCCGCGAGCTTGCGGAACGCTTCCACTTGCGCGCGGGTGTCCACACCCGGCGGCAGATCCCATTCGACCACGAGTGCGTCGCGGCCCTGCTTGGCGGCCCAGGTGCCGGTGGCGATCACCGCCACGCCGCTGCCGCCGCGATCCACGGGGACCTGCACAACCGCTTGCACGCCCTTGACGGCGCGCGCCTTGTCGGCGTTGAAGCTCTTGACCTTGCCACCGAACACCGGCGGCCGCGCCACCATCGCCACCCGCATGCCGGGCAGCGTCTTGTCGAAGCCGAACTGCGCGCTGCCGTCGACTTTCTCGCGCGAGTCGAGGCGGCGGATCGGCTGTCCGATCAGCAGATAGTCCTTCGGGTCGGACTTCAGGCCGACGCGGGTCGGCACCGGGAGCTTCATCGCCGCGTCGGCCAGCTCGCCATAGGTGGCGCGCCGCTTGGCGCCGCCGCGTTCGAGCACCACGCCGCGCTGGGTGTCGAGTGTGGTCGGCGCGACGTTCCACTTCGTGGCCGCGGCGGCGATCAGCATCTCGCGCGCGGCGGCGCCGATCACGCGAAACTGCCGCCAGCTCGACGCCACCGACTGCGAGCCGCCCGTGAACTGGATGCCGTACTGCGGGTGCGCATAGATTTGCGCCGCGGGCGCGTGCTCGGCCCGCACCCGGGTCCAGTCGCAGTCGAGCTCCTCGACAAACAGCATCGCCAGCGAGGTGAACACGCCCTGGCCGAACTCCAGCTTGTTGATGAGCATGGTCACCGAGTTGTCCGGCGCAATATGGATGAACGCCGCCGGCGGGAAGACCATCAGCTTCTTCTCCTGCGCCAGCGCGCGCCGCCCGCCGCCCGCGGGCAGGCCGATGCCCAGGAGCAGGCCGCCGCCGGCCATGCCGGTGGCCTTCAGGAAGTCGCGCCGGTCGAGCTTGCTCGGCCGTTCGAGCGACAGGGCGGAGCGTCCGGCGCGGGCGAGCTTGTCTTCGAGCTTGTACATCGCGCGTCTCCTTAACCGAGCGCCTTGGCCGCGTCTTTGACCGCGGTGCGGATGCGCTGATAGGTGCCGCAGCGGCACAGGTTGGCGGACATCGCTTCGTCGATGTCGCGGTCGGTCGGGTTGCGCTTGGCTTTCAGCAGCGCGGTCGCGGCCATCACCTGGCCCGACTGGCAGTAGCCGCACTGCACGACGTCGTTGCGTACCCAGGCGTCTTGCACCGCGCGGCCGACGCGGTCGGTGCTCATCGCTTCGATGGTGACCACCGGCGCGCCGCCCGCCGCCGCCAGCGTCGTGCGGCAGGCATACGCCGGCTTGCCGCCGACGTGCACCATGCAGGCGCCGCAGGCGGCGATGCCGCAGCCGTACTTGGTGCCGGTCAGACCGAGGTTTTCGCGCAGCACCCACAGCAACGGGGTGGCGGGTTCGGCATCGACCGTAACGGTCTTGCCGTTGACGTTCAGTTGGGCCATAGGGTCACGAGCTCAAGAAAAAGCGCGAGGCGCGCAAGGTAGCAGGATGGGACGGATCAGGCATTGACGTTGACCACGACCCGCCCGCGGACTTTGCCATCGAGAATGTCGCGCGCGACTGCGAGCGAGTCGGCCAGGCCGACTTCGCGCGTCATTGCGTGCAACTTGGCGAGCGGCAGATGCTCGGCGAGCAGGTGCCAGGCGGCTTCGCGTCGCGCGTGCGGTGCCAGCACGCTGTCGATGCCGGCGAGCGTCACCCCGCGCAGAATGAACGGCGCCACTGTCGCCGGAAAATCCATGCCCTGCGCGAGTCCACAGGCCGCCACCGTGCCGCCCGCCTTGGTCTGCGCACAGGCGTTGGCCAGTGTGTGGCTGCCCACGGCATCGACCACGCCGGCCCAGCGCTCCTTTTGCAGCGGCTTGCCGGGCGCGGCGAGTTCCTTGCGGTCGATGATCGCCGTGGCGCCGAGCGCGCGCAGGTAGTCGGCTTCCGCCGCTTTGCCCGTCGCCGCGACCACCTTGTAGTCGAGTGCGGCCAGCAGCGCGACCGCGACCGAGCCCACACCGCCGGTGGCGCCGGTAACGAGTACTTCGCCCTGCGCCGGCTCCACGCCATGCTGGCGCAGCGCGAGCACGCAGAGCGCGGCCGTGTAGCCGGCCGTGCCGATCGCGGCCGCATCGCGGGTGCTGAATGCCAGGGGAATGCGCACCAGCCACTCGGCCCGCGCCCGCGCTTTCTGCGCGAGGCCGCCCCAGTGCGTCTCACCCACGCCCCAGCCGTTGAGCACGACCTTGTCGCCCGCCTGCCATAGCGCGTTGCCGCTGGCGATCACCGTGCCGGCGGCGTCGATGCCGGCCACCATCGGCCACTTGCGCACGACCGGGCTCTTGTTCGTCAGCGCCAGGCCGTCCTTGTAGTTGATCGTCGAATACTGCACCGCGATCGTCACGTCGTCGCCGGGTGTGGCGGCGTCCAGCTCGGCGTCGGCGACTTCGCGCACTGTGGCGGCGAACTGGTCGTTGTCCTTGGTCAGGTAGATCGCTTTGAACATGGCGCTGCTTCCGTGTCGGGTCGGTCAGTCTAGCGGCGCTATGCTGCCTCTTGCCAGATGACGGAGATGCCACCGATGAGCTACGAATACCTCCTGACCGAGACGCGCGGCCGCGTCGGCCTCGTGACGCTGAACCGACCCAAGCAACTCAATGCCCTCAACGACGGGTTGATGAACGAACTCGGCGCCGCGCTACTCGCCTTCGACGCCGACGAGGGCATCGGCGCGATCGTGATCACTGGCAACGAGAAGGCCTTCGCCGCCGGCGCCGATATCGGCGCGATGAAGGACTGGTCGTACATGGACGTGTACAAGAGCGAGTACATCACGCGCAACTGGGAAACGCTGCGCCGCGTGCGCAAGCCGGTGATCGCGGCCGTAGCGGGCTTCGCGCTCGGCGGTGGCTGCGAGCTGGCGATGATGTGCGACTTCATCATCGCTGCGGAGACTGCGCGCTTCGGCCAGCCCGAGATCAAGCTCGGCATCATCCCCGGCGCAGGAGGCACGCAGCGGCTGCCGCGCGCGGTGGGCAAGGCCAAGGCGATGGATCTCGTGCTGACGGGCCGCTTCATGGACGCGCAAGAAGCGGAGCGCGCGGGTCTCGTCGCGCGCGTCGTGCCTGCCGACAAACTGCTCGACGAAGCACTCACGGCTGCGGCAACCATTGCTCAGTACTCGCTGCCCGTCGTGATGATGGCCAAGGAGGCCGTCAATCGCGCCTACGAGCTGCCGCTGGTCGAAGGGATGCTCTTCGAGCGGCGCCTGTTTCACTCGCTGTTTGCCACCGCAGACCAGAAAGAGGGCATGGCCGCCTTTGTCGAGAAGCGCGCGCCGCAGTTCACCCACCGTTGAGCCCCTTGCGCAAGCCTTTGTGCATCAATCACTTGCACGCGGTCGAGCGGGGCCTCCAGAGAAGTCGCTCATGGCGATTTGACAGGCGCTTTTTCGGTCGTCATAATATCCCTTCTTCGTTGCTTGCGAACCGGTTTTTCCGGTGTTTCCATAGCAGCACTGCTCTTTAACAAACGAAACAGCCGATAAGTGTGGACGCTTGTGGTGAAGCGCAACCGGCACGCAATCTGCCTCACGCAGGGCGCGCCGGTTGTCTCAACACATTGCGTCTCACACGGATAAAGAGGGAATCGTCAAGATGACCTCAATTCCGCGAGTGAGCGAACGTACACGGTAACGTGTGCATAGGAATCGAACTGAAGAGTTTGATCCTGGCTCAGATTGAACGCTGGCGGCATGCCTTACACATGCAAGTCGAACGGCAGCACGGGGGCAACCCTGGTGGCGAGTGGCGAACGGGTGAGTAACGCA
>JAJTHJ010000006.1 GCA_021298875.1 Burkholderiales bacterium
TCCTCTTGCCCTCAAACTCCATCTCGGCAAAGCTGCGCTGATGCATGATCGTTCCCGCTCGATCTGCGATGAGCGCGATTGTCGCAGCGCTACACGTCGTCAGGCATGCGCGGTGGCGAATAAATCAGCACTTCCTTAGCTCGCTGGCGTCTTTATCTGCATTCCCCGTCACCACCCACAGATCGTGCTTGCCACCCTCGACATACTTGTCGAAGTCGGGGGCACCGTTCTTGAACTCGATCGTCTTGACCGCGTCGGTTCCATCCGGCAGTGCCTTGGGCAGCTTCTTCGCCTCCGTGAACTCGAACGTCCCGTTACCGTCGGCGGGCTGCTTGCCCCCAACCCAGGAGCCGTTCGGCGCGGCGTCGGCCGGCATCTGATGTTTGCGCTTGGCCCAGGCCACCTCCACCGGACAGCGCGTGCAGCCGGGCTTACCCGCCGCCTTGGCCGCCAGCATGTCGTCCTGGGCCTTGGCCAGCGCCTTGGCCCGCGCCGCCGCCACCTGCTCCAGCGTCAGCCCCGCCTGCTGCAAGGTCTCGCGGCTGGCGCGGGCCAGAGCGTCGCGGTGCTTGGCCAGCGTCTCCAGCGCCTCGGCCGCGCGCGGCGCCACCTTGGCCACCTTGCCCAGCTTGGCCACGTCGCCCAGATAGGGCAGCCCCGCCCCCAGCGCCGACAGGCCCGCCCCCACAAAGTCGCCCTGCACCAGCGACAAGGTCATGCCGATCAGATCGCTCGTCGGGGTCGGATCGATAAACCCCGCCACATCCGCCGCCAACTGCGCCTTCTGCACGCTGCTCAGACTGGCGGCCTCCTGCGCCAGATTCTGGGCGAAGTTCTTCGTCGCCTGCTCCTTGAGCGCGTCCTGGTAGGCGGCGCTCACGATTCGCCCCGCTCGAGCCGGTCGAAGAACTCCGCCCCCCACAGCCGCTCGCGCCACTCGCGCGGGCTGTCGAAGCGGTGCGCATCGAGCCAGGCCTCGGCATACGGCTCGGTGGCCAGTTCGGCCATGCGCTCGGCCGCCGGCCGCCCGGTCTGCGCCAGCACCGCGGCAATCCGCGGCTGCTTGTAAAAGCCCGGTGCGATGCTGAAGCGCAGCGTCAGAAAGGCGCGCAACGAATACACGTCGTCGATGCGCAAGGGGGCGGCCAACTCGACCGTGTCGTAGATCACCCAGCGCAGATAGCCCGTGCCGTGGATGCGAAACAGGTCGGGCCGCCGCCGGCGCAGGTGCTGCTCCAGATCGAACAGCAGCGCCGGGCGCAGGTTCAGCGTCAGCGCGTGCATCTGCGCCTCGGTCAGGCGCAGTGCGACGCTGCGCCCTTCGTCCGGCGGCGCCGCGCGCTCCAGCCAGGTCGCCTCGCCCTGGGCATCGACGACGGCAAAGCGCGCCACCGGGCCGAAGAAGCCGCCGCGCTGCTGCGGGGTCAGCACCGCTAGCAGGGGCGGCAGCACGTTGCGGTCGGCATAGCGCAGGTACAGCGGATCGCCGTCGGCGTCCCAGACGGTGTTGAACTTGCGCAGGTGCCGGTGCACTCGCTCGAACGACGGCACCGGCGACTCGGGCGGTGGCGACTCGGGCTGCACCCAGATCGCCGCGCCGCCGGTGAGCAGCGCCCGTGCGCTGGCCGCGCTGGCCTCGTCCATGCCGGCCAACTGCCCCAGGTACGGCGAGACATCCACCAACTCCTCGGCCAAATCGCCCACGAACAGGCATTCCAGGCGCTCGAAGCCAACCGAATCGAGCGCCGCTCGCCCGCGTTCGAGCGCGGCGGCATTGAGCAACAAGATGGGCTTGCTCTGTGGCTGCGCCTATCGCGACTCGCGCCATACGACTTCAAAGGATGGCATGTGCTTTCCGTTTCTCGACCCTTCCGGAATTTACGCGGTTGCCCGTGCGGCGCGCAATCGGCGTGGACTGGGCGGCGGTTGGTGAGGCGGCGCCGCGGCGCCCCGCGACTCATGGGCAGTGCGACGCGCGCGGTTGGCGGATGCGCGACAATCGCGGCCCACTCGTATAACGACAAGCAAGGGGCCCCGATGACCTACGCCGCGATCACCGGTTGGGGCAAGTGCATGCCGCCGTCGGTGCTGACCAATGCCGACCTGGCGACCTTTCTGGACACCGACGACGAGTGGATCGTCTCTCGCACTGGCATGCGCGAGCGGCGGGTTTCGCATGTCTCGGCCATCGAGATGTCGGTGGTCGCCGCCCGACGCGCGCTGGCTTGCGCCGGGTTGGATGCCGGCGATCTGGACCTCATCGTCTACGGCAGTTGCAGCAACGACGAGCAGGTACCCAACTCCGCCTCCGGCGTACAGGTACGGCTGGGCGCAGCGCGCGCCGCGGCAATGGATGTCAACACCGCCTGCACGAGTTTTCTGTACGGCTTGTCGAGCGCGACCGCGCTGATCCGCACCGGCGCCGTGCGCAACGCGGTGGTGATCGGGGTGGAACTGATCTTGCCCTACATGGACTGGAGCAACCGCAACGTGGCGGTGCTGTTCGGCGACGGCTGTGCCGCAGTGGTGTTGCAGGCGAGTGAGCGCGAGGAAGGGGTCGTCGCGCAGAAGCTCGGCTGCATTGCCGATGCGCGGCAGACCTTGCGCGTGCGCGGCATGGGCTGCACCTACGCCAACCGCAACGTGATGCTCGGCGACACGCAATGGGACTTCGACGGGCAGGAGATCTTCAAGCGCGCGGTGCACGGCATGGGGCAGGCCAGCGCCGACGTGCTGGCCGCTGCCGGGGTGGCGCCCGCCGACATCGACCTCGTGGTGCCGCATCAGGCGAACTTGCGGATCATCGAGTCGGTGGTCAAGCGCACCGGCATCCCGATGGAGCGGGTGATGCTCACCGTGCAGCGCTACGGCAACATGAGCGCGGCGACCGTGCCGGTGGCGCTGGTCGAAGCGCTGGAAGAAGGCCGTGTGCAGCCCGGCGCGCTGCTGCTGATGCCGGCCTTTGGCGCCGGGCTGACGCTGTGCTCGCACCTCGTGCGCTGGGGCGAGCGGGTGACGCCCCTTGCGACCAGCGACGCCGAATTGCCACCGCCCGACAAGACCGCGCTGGAACTCGTCAACGCGATCCGCGCGCAAAAGGTCGGCGCGCAGGAGCGTTCCGGCCCGGGGCTGATGGCGGCGCGGCTGGCGGAGACGATGTAGCGGCGCGGCCATAGAATCCTGGCCTCGCCCATCGCCTCGCGAGCGCCCTTGTGAGTTCGACCGCCGCGCCACTGCCCTGGCTCCTGGAGGACATCGACTTCTCCATCGCGCAGCCGCAGCGGGTGCGCGAGGACGAGGCGCTGTTCTTCCTGCTGGCCACCTCGGCGCTGGTGGAGACCGCCACCCACCATTACGCCGCCAACCTCGCCGAGCAGTACGCCGACGACGCGGAGTTGGGCGACTGGTTGCGCCACCAGTGGGCGCCGGAAGAATTGCAGCACGGGCGCGCGCTGCGCCGCTACGTGGCCACCGTGTGGCCGCAGTTCGACTGGGAGCGCGCCTGGACCGGCTTCTTTGTCGAATACTCCGCCGCCTGCTCCAAGGACGAACTCGAGGCCAACGCCGCGCTGGAGATGGCCGCCCGCTGCGTGGTCGAGACCGGCACCTCCACCCTGTACCGCACCGTGCTCGACTACACCGACGAGCCGCTGCTGCGCGAAATCGCCCGCCGGCTGCGCGACGACGAGGTGCGCCATTACAGCTACTTTTATGCCGCGGCCCGCCGCTACCACGCGCAGCAGAGGCCGAGCCGGTGGGCGCTGCTGCGCGCCGTCGCGCGGCGCGTGCTGGAAGCCTTCGACGACGATGGCGAGATCGCCTTCCGCCACGCCTGGGCGGGTCGCCACCCCGGACGGGCGTACGCGTCCGCCGATTACAAGCGCTTCCAGCGCGAGCTGCGTGCGCGGATCACGCCGCACACGCCGGTGGCGATGAGCGCCAGGATGCTGCTCAAGCCGCTGGCGCTGCCGGCGTGGTTGGGGCGGCCGGTGACGGCCGCACTCGTCTTCGGCCTGCGACGCGCGGCGGGTGCGCGCGCCTGATTCCGCTCCCGCGCAAGCGCAAGCGACGCGCTTGATCCGACGATCTGGCGATGAAGCGGCGCCGCACCGCCACTACAGCCCGGCCGTCAACTCCGCGATCAGCGCCACATCGGCCGCGCCGGTGGCGGGCAGGCCGTGTGCGGCCCGATACTCGCGCACGCAGGCCATCGAAGTGCGGCCAAAGATGCCATCGGCGCGAATGTCCACACCGCGCTCGGACAGACCCAGTTGCAGCAGCCTCACGTCCAGCCCGCGCGCCAGCGGCGTTTGCAGCGCCAGCGGGCGGCTTCCGGGCGCCGGACCGGCGTAACAGCCGGGCGGTGTGCCGGTGAGGGTGGCGGCCGAGATCTCGCGCCCACGCACCACCAGCGGCAACTCCAGCCCCCAAAAGCCCTGCTCGATCAGCCGCTCGAATGCATCCATCCGGTACACGGTGGTGCGTAAGTCGGCGCGCGGGCTGTTGGCGAGCCAGTTGCGGCGCCGGCGCACGTAGGCGGCGATCCATGCCTGCTCGCCGGCAGTGGCGGCGTTGCCGACTTCGGCGTCGGTTGCGGCGCGCAGCCGCCCCCAACTGCCGTGCACGTGGCTGTCGTAGACCACCGCCACGCCGAGCGGACTGGCAATGCCCAGCCGCGCGGCGGCGCGCTCGGCCGGCTGCCAGTAGGTCTCGTCGAAGAAGCTGTCCTGCACCTCGCGCATCACCCGGTCGGCGGCGGCGGCGCGCAGCACGTTATGCAGTTTGCCGTCGTGGTCGAGCGACAGGTCGCGCGCGGCAAAGCGCGGCAGCGCCGGCGCCAGCCGCGCCGCAAAGCGCGCGTCGGCGGTGGCGCAGTAGCGTTGCAACAGCAGATGCAGGTTGCCCGAGCCGAGCGTGGTCTGCGAGCGGCCGTAGGTCAGGTGGCCGGTGTCGCCGGGGATCAGCGTCACTTGGCCGTAGTCGCCGAGCGGCACCCCGGTTTCGAAGATGTTGACGATGGCCTGGGCAGCTTGCTTTTGCGAGGGCAGCAACATGGCGGGTCTCCTGAGCGGTCGCGTTGCCCCGAACTATCGCTCAAAGCAGCCCGATCGCGGTGGCCGCCATGGCCAGGATCGCCTTCATGAGGGACTCGCCGGCGATCAACCCGGAGGCGATCGGCACGCTGTAGGTCTCCTCGTTCTTCGGCGCCGCCTTGTTCCAAATCCAGACGATGATGGCGCCGATACTGAACGCCAGCGCGTTGGAGAAGAACACGATCCAGCCCAGCCCCAGCCCCATGGCCGAGGGCAAAAACGGCCGCCAGCGCGGCCGCAGCTTCTCGACGATCGGCAGCAGCACGCCGAGCGCAGCGCCGATCAGCACGGCGATCTTGGCGGTCAGCGGCAGGCTGTCCAGCCCGCCCGTCAGTACGCGCGCCACCGCCACCCAGGTCTGCGTGGCGGGCAGCGGGTACTTCTCCAGTGCCTCGATGGTCGGCACCATCAGGTACCACGCCGGCACGATCGCCAGCGTGCCGAAGAAGACCCCGGCAAACTGCGCGAGAAACTGCTGGCGCGGGTTGGCGCCCAGCAGATAGCCGCTCTTCAGATCCGTCAGCAGGTCGGCCGCGGACGATGCGCTATTGGCCGCCACCCCGGCCGACATCAGGTTATGCGTGATGCTCGCCTGCACGCCCACCGCCGCCGGCGGCGAGATCAGCGCAAAGGTCAGCTGCATCACCTTGCCCATCGCGCCGATGGGTGTCGTGTCGGTCTCGCCGGTGGCGCGGCAGGCCACCAGCGCCAGCACGGCCGACAGCGCGACCGCGATCAGCCCCGCCCACCAGGCGATGCCGAAGGCGACGAACTGGATCGCCACCAGCGCCAGCCCGATTGGCACCAGCCCCGCCACCAGCCACGACGTGGGCACTTCGATCGCCGCCATCCTGGCCTCGATGTCGTCGCCGGCGCGCGGCGCCGCGCGCCCGCGCAGCAGCGTGAACGAGCGGCCCACCGTCTCCCATTGCAGGGCCAGCGCCGTCAGGCTGTAGAACACCATGATCGCCGTGCCGCCCCACAGCGCCCACCGCACCGGGTGGAAGAGCGCGCCGCCACCGACCGCCGGCAGGGACACCACGTAGCCCGCCGTGCCGGCACCCGCCGCGTCGAGCGACTGCAACCACGGCGCCAGCCCGAAGTAGAGCAAGGCCGAGGCTGCCAGCATCGACAGCGACACGCGCAGGCCGACGATCATCCCCGCGCCCACCAGCAACACGCTGGGCTCGAAGCCAAAGCCCACCAGCGGCTTGCCGCCCACCAGCATGAAGCCGCGCTCCGGCACTTGTTCCGGCAGGTGCACGTTAACGAGGTGGGCGCGCATCCACTCGAAGAATCGCCCCAGCGCGGCAAACTGGTCTTCCGCCGTGTTGAGCACGCCGACCACCGCGCCGACCACGAGCGAGGCCACCAGCGCATACGCCTTGCGTAGCGCCTCGGTGCCGCGGCTGTACAGGCTGCGTAACGTGGTGGCGGCGGCGATGCCGGTGGGGAAGGGCAGTTGCTCCTGGTTGATCATTTGCCGCTTGAGCGGGATCGCCAGAAACACCCCGAGCAACCCGGTGGCAAGCGTGAAGGCCGCCACCACCGTCCACGGCTGGTGCCGGTGTTCCGGGTCGAGGATCAGCAGCGCGCCGAAGGCCACCGCGATCGTCGCTCCGGTCGAGTAGCCCGCCGCCGACGCGGTGGACTGCATGCAGTTGTTCTCCAGGATCGACATTTGCGACAGGCGCCCGCCGCTCAAGCCGCGCAGCCCGTTCCACAGCACGAAGGACATCACGCAGGCGGTGATCGCCACGCCGAAGGACCAGCCCACCTTCATCGTCGTGTACAGGTTGGAGATCGACATCAGCATGCCGAGCGCCGCGCCCATCAGTACCGCGCGCGGCGTCAACTGCGGCATGCGGTCGCCTTGGTACTGCGTCGTGACCCAGTGGCGGTCCTTCTCTTCCGGCGACGCATCCGCCGGCAGCGGGGTGAAGACGGGCGGGACGAGGTCGGCGGGCGAGTCGGTGCTGGCGTGCGGCATGGCGGGCGAGTCCTTCGGCAGGGGCGCGGGCGCCAGCGTCGGCTGCCCGTGCCCCTGCGTGTTGACGTGGGTCAACGGGCGCAACCGGGGGAGTAAGCTCGCGCCCCACGCGTCGGCAGATCGGCTTGCGCGAGGCCTTCATCAACTAAAGGAAATCCAGGAAATGAAACTGCACACCCTCTTGACCGGCGCTCTGGTCGCGCTGTCTCTGGTCGCTGGCGGCGCCTCCGCCCAAACGGAAAAAGAAAAAAAGCAAGCCGAAGTCGTCAAGGCCACCCAGGCCGGCTTGCAGAAGTTCTACAAGGCCAACCCCGCCCTGAAGGACGCCGTCGCCAAGGCGCCCGGCTATGCGGTCTTTACCTCCTACGGGCTGAGTTTCCTGATCGGCGGTGCCGGCGGCAGCGGCCTCGTGCACGACAAGAAGACTGGCAAGAACGTGTTCATGGACATGGCGCAGGCCAGTGTCGGCGTGCAAATTGGCGCCAGCGAGACCGACACGCTGATCATCTTCAAGAACGCCGCGGCGATGGAGAAGTTCATCAAAGACGGCTGGACCTACGGCGGTGGCGCCAGCGCGCAGGCCGGCGCAGCCGGCAAGACCGCGGGCAGCGGCGCCGGTGAGAACGTGATCGCCGACGCCGTGTACTACACCTACAGCAAGAACGGCTTCCAGGCTGGCGGTGCAGTGGCCGGCACCAAGTTCTGGAAGTCGGATTCACTGAACTAAGCGCGCGACCCGCGCGACGCACCGAACCCGTGGCCCGGCGCTGCCGGACCACGGGTTTTCGTTGTGTAGCGCGCGGCGGTCGGGCGCGAACCCTGCGAGTGCGCAAGTCGCGCCACTCGCTCCCGCCACGGCGCCGCACAGGCTCCGAGCCGCACTTCATCCCGATAACGCATTCGCGGCTTTGCCACGCGTTCGCGGGGTGGCTGCGTCGAATATTCATGCGCTTGGTCGCGCTTCGCGGGTTAGCGTGCGCCCGCGCCGTCGCTCAACGCGCGGCGGCGCGGGGTCGAGCCGCGCGCCCTGCATCCGCCAATGCCGCGGCTTTCGGAAAGGAAGCACCGCATGGCCATCCGCGCAGCCACCGTATCGCTCGACAGCTTGGGCAAATCCATCGAAAAGGCCGTCGTCCTTGCCGGCAAACGCTACGGCGTCGGCTTCGGCAGCGACAACGTAATCCACAACTGGGAGATCCTGGGCCGCGTGCTGCGCGAGCTGGGCAACCTCAAGCCCGGCGGCGAGCTCGACGTCGCCAGCGGCCTAGCACGCGCCGCGGGCCTGAAGGGGACGCCGGTGGCGACCAAGATCGGCAAGGACATCCTGGTCGGCGTCATCGCGCGCGACATCGGCGTGCGCTTCTGAAGCGGGAGGTGCCATGGCGCAACGCGCAAGTCCGTCTTCGCCCGCTGGCGCCGGCTACGACTGTCCGAGTGCGCAGCCCGACATGCCGGGCGCGCGGCCCTTTGGCGTCATCTCCGGCACGGCGGGCGAGACGCGGATCGCCTTCTTCAAGCGATCCGCGCTCGACGACTTCGACTGGCGCGAGCGCTTTGGCACCACCGACGCCACGCGGCTCTTCCGCTTTGGCGCCCGCTGCGAGGAAGGCGGCTGCCAGCACTACGACGGCCACCGGTGCAGCCTCGGCGAGCGCGTCGCGCAGGGCCTGCCGCCGGTGGTGGACGCGCTGCCGCCCTGCCTGATCCGCAACCGTTGCCGCTGGTACGCCGAGCAGGGCGGCGAAGTCTGCCGCCGCTGCCCGCAGGTGGTCACCATGATCCCGCAGGCGGACACGCCGCTGAACGCGGTGGCGGCGCCGCGGTAGCGGGCGGGCCGACGAGGTGGGCCCTCGCTCGCATCAGCGGGAGAGGGCGGGCGTGCAACGGCCGGGTGAGGGCATGGGCGCTGCGGTACGGTACGTCGCCGCTATTGGGGAGCGACATGACACGCATACGCGGAGCGGATCGGACGATCGGTTCGCTGTGCGGGAAGCCCCGCTTTGGACTTCAGTCCTTATGCGCGGGCGCACGAGCTGCGCTTGCGACTTTTCGAAGCTGATGCCACGCGCCAAGTCCCCTATCCCACGCCCGGAGAAATTCTGCGTACCGAGTTTCTCGAACCGCTGGGCATCTCCCAGTACCGGCTGGCGCGCGCCATCGGCGTGCCGCAGGTGCGGATCGGTCAGATCGTCGCCGGCACGCGCGCCGTCAGCGTCGACACGGGCCTGCGTTGGCCGCGTTACTTCGGCCTGAACGACGGCTTCTGGGTCGGCCTGCAACTGGACTACGACGCGGCGGTGGCCAAGGACCGGCTTGCCGCCGAACTCGATCGGATCACACCTCACGAACTCGAAGCGGCGTAGCGAGATGGCGGTTCGCTGCTGCGGCGACGTGGTGGCGAAACGTAAGTCGATCTAGGGTCGCTCGGTGCTGGACGAAAATTACTTCGAGCCTGGCCCGTTTGGTTCGTTTGGTTGCCGGGCCCTTTTGGTGGCCGTTTTCCCCCCTGTCCAAGCGCGCGACCGTAAGAAGTACCAGCGCACACCGACCAGGATTCCGTCGGCGTCCTTGTAGGTATTGCCCAGCTGGTCGCTGTACTTGAACCGACGCCAACCGACGTAGAGGTTGAGCGACAAGTCGTCGAGGTCCTGCACGGCATAGAAACCGTAGTTTTCGGTCTTTGCGCCCTAGGAGAGGAAGTCGCTACCGTTGTAGTAGTCGATCGACAACGACGTGGTGCCCGCCGCCAGGCCGTCGATCCGCCAGCCCGCCCGCGCCCAGTAGTAGTTTGGCCCGTCAATCTCGTCACCCGCGGAAAGGGCGAGGTTCAAGCCCGTCGGCTTGTGCAGAAGGCTTACCGAACCGGCAAGCCGTTCCGTCAGGTTGCCGTCCGGGTTGTCGATCCACTGATAACCGATCGCGCTGCGCATGGCGATCTCGCCTAGATCGCCCGTCCAGCGGAGCGCCGCGTCGTAGTAATCATTATTGTCGGCCGGGACGAGCACGTTTTTCCCGTAGGACGCCGACAACATCACCCCCCCGAACACGGGCGTGTCGTAGCGGGCGCGGAACCGGCGCAGAGCGTCGAGGGCGCTGTTGACCTGGCCGATGGCAACCGTGGTCAACTCTCCGGCGTTATTGCGGAACCGGAACGAGCCGAAGCCGTCGGTCGAATCCGTCGCGCCGGCAATGAAGGTGAAACTGTCGTCGAGCCCGGTCGTGCCGTTGGCGGCCGTGGCTCCCTGGCCGAGCGAGACCGTGCCGTACTTGGAATCGAGCGCCACCTCGAACCAGCGCAGCAAGGTGCGCCGCCACTCGCCCCAATCCGGCGTTTCGGTCTGCGACACCGGCGAACTGTTGCGCAGCGTCAGCCCGGACTCGAAGCGCGCGCGCAGGGTGTTCTCGCCGAGCGGCTGGGTCATCGTGAAGCCGAGACGGGCGTTCCAGTTTCCGTTATCGACGAGATTGCTTGTGGTCTGCTGTCCGTCGTTGAAGCTCTGGTAGGCCAGGTTGAACTGCCCGTAGAAGATAGTGACCGCACCGCTGGGGCCGATGAAGGTCAGCCTGGGCCCGAAGACCTTGGATTCGATCGGGGCGTCGGCGACCGGCACGTCATAGTCGAAGTCGGTCTTCTCAGGGCCTTGGGCTGGTGCCGTCGGGGCCCAGCAAGCCAGCAGGAGAGGCAAGCAACGTGCGGAGAGGCGCCTATTCATGCCGATAGCAGTAGCGAAACGTAAGTCAATCTAGGGTCGCACGGTGCTGGACAAATAACTAATTCGAGCCTGGCCCGTTTAGTTTTGTGGCCCGAGCCTGGCCCGTTTAGTTTTGTGGCCGTGGCGCGCGAGTTGGCCGGTTTTGTCTGGGCCATCGGCCACGAGGTGCAAACCTCGGGCTCGCCGCGCCTGCCAATCACGGTCGCAGCTGCTGCCGCCGACTGATCCCGCACCGCGCAGCGACGTCAACGAGCCGACAAGGAGACCGAACACACCGACACGATCCAGAGGCCGGAGGGGGAACACGACGCAGCCGCGGCCACCGGGGAATCCTCGCCAACGTTATTGGTGCGCCGCGCCGGTAAACACTTCGGCGCGGCGATCTCAGCCCCTAGAGCGCAGGCAGCCCCGCGACGTTTACCTGTGCTGAGGTGCCCAACCCTCGCATATCAGCCTGAACAACCGTCGCTCATCCTTCGGGTGGCACTCTCAGGCTCCGCCGCGTTCCCCGTCCGGCAACGGGTTTAACAACAACTGCTCTTGCAGAGGGAGACTCCTGACCTCTCGACAGAGAGAAGCCATATCAACGATTCCGTTCAGCGGCGCGCCGCTTGCGGCGAGTCAACTGCGACGGAGGGTTGGGCGTGCGCGTCCACTTCGTCCGAGCGGACGACGGAGCGTCACCAAGGCGATCAGCGCCACTCCACCTTCTCTGTCCGCTTGTGACGTAAAGACGCAAGCCTCACCACAAATGGACTATCAGTCGACGACCGTCATCGACTTGACCCAGAGATACCGCCCTGCGGAACCACTATCGATCTCGCCCAGCAGGCGCACTCTCGTCTCCGGGCCGATCTTCCGAGTTTGCCAGACAGAGCTGCCGATCTCGACACGAATCTCGCCCGTTCCGTCCCGGAAGGTGAAGTAGTCCTCCCTCTGATGGGCGACGATGTTGCCGGTGACGGTGACGTAACTGCCAAGCCGCGCCTCTGCAAGCTGTGCCACCGTGGTTTCACGCCCGGTTGCGCCAGGGCCAGTGAATTGGGCCCACGCACTCAATGTGAGCAAGCCAAGAAACAGGGAAACCAGCACCTTCATTTTCACAATGCAGTCCTCCTAGAGGAGCTGATAAATTGTACAGGAAGTACGAAAAGTTTACCCTAAATCCGGCAGTTACGCCGTCGCCGCCGCGGCTGGCGGCGCCGCCTTGGCGTGCCCGCTGGTGTGCTGCTAGCCCGATCGCGCCTGCACGTCCAGCACCAAGCGCAGGTTGCTCACCAGGAAGGTGTGCAGCACGTGGCTGGGCCGCATGGGCTTGTTTGGATTGTAGCCGATCTGCGCACCTTCCTGGCGCCCGTACAGCAGCTTGACGCTGGCGTCGATGTCCAGCACCCAGGGCCTGTCCAGCGCCTCGTGCACCGAGTGCGTCAGGCTCGGGCGCATCCAGGCCGCGCTAGCCGCCTCGTCGATGCGCTCCAGTGCCCGGCGCAGTGCGTCTTCGCCGACGACCTTAGCCATGCCCAGCGCCCGGGCAGCCACCGCGTCACCGCGCAGCGCCGTGATGTGCGCGTAGCGTCGGTGGCCGGCCAGCAGCCCGAGCATCAGCGTGCCCAGCACGTCGCGCTTGTCCGGGGCGTTGCCGCTGCGGTAGGCCGGCGGCCAGCTCGACACCCAGCGCCCGAACACGCCAGTGGCGGCCAGGAACTCGGCGAAGAACACCAACTGGCCGCGCGGCGTGGCCGTCGCACCTTCGTCCCAACGCACGTGCATGCGCCCGCCCAGCGTGTCCACGATCTGCGACTCGGCAGACACCGAGCCATCCCCTTGGAGCGCCGCCCGCACCTTGCGTCTTGCTTCACCCATCGGGTGAGTGTGCTACGACCTCGCAAACCCGCGCCACTACTGGCTCAGCGGGCGATCAACGGCGACCAGCTGCCGGATCTAGGTTGATTGGTCCGCTTGCGCGAAATGTCAGCTGCGACCAAGCGCAGTGAGCAGCTTTCGGAAAGCACGAACGGCTCTGTTGTGATTTGCAATGGTGTAGTCATCTGATGACCACTCAATCGTCTTCAACTTGAACAGATGTAAGTTGTTTCTGATGTCCCACAGCCAGTCGATGTCTTCCCTTAGCGTCGAATCGATAAGCTTCTGCTCTTCAAGAAACCTAGTTCGTCTCGTGAAGCTGCCGCCACATCGTCCGTGACGGTAGGTCTTTGTGACACTTTCGATGATGGTGCCGAGCAAGAACATCTGAAGCTTAATGACCGTCTCCCTAGCCATGCCAGAAAGATCGGTTCGATTTGACCTGCCCCCCGCCAGCCGTACCGAGGTAAAGGAGAGAGTGTCCGCCACCCTGGAGAATGGCGGCCGTGAGAAAGAGCCGATACACGGAAGGGCAGATCATTGGGTTCCTCAAGCAGGCCGAAGCGGGGCTGCCGGTGAAGGAGATGTGCCGCAAGGGCGGCTTCAGCGAAGCCACGTTCTACAAGTGGCGCGCCAAGTTCGGCGGCATGGATGTTCTGGTTGAGTATTTCCCCGACAGTCGGGTCTTCTGGGGCGGTGCAGTTTAGGCGGTCA
>JAJTHJ010000209.1 GCA_021298875.1 Burkholderiales bacterium
AACAGTCGTCGGAGAAGGGCCAGTCTCTTCCCTGCCCACGTCGTGGCACTTCACGCAGCCGTCGGCCCGGAGTTCACTTTCCATCGTGGCGTTGTGCTGCGCCTGTGTGCCGCCGGCGGCCAGCACTCGCCGACCGAGGCGTGTGCGAGGCTCGCTTCCACGTCGATCGCACTCTGAGGTTGGCGGTTGCACGCGACGCGAACCGACTCCGCGCGAAGCGCGCGAACACGCGATAGCGAGGGCGCGAGCATTGACGACGATCAAGAAAGCTCGCCACCAACCGCGCACGATGACAGTCGAGGGAGAGGGCGGCGCCCGCCGCCCCGGGTCAAGCGACGATGGCAGCGATCCCTGCCCTGCAGCGCCCGCCGGCGACGTCCGAGCAGGATGCGACGGGCGCAGCCATCGCCCGAGTGCTGGCCGCCGAACGCGACGCACGCGCTGCCACCCTCACTTGCGAGCACGATGCCGCCGCCCTGATGCAGGCCGCGCGCGAGGCGGCCCGGCACATCGGCGCGCGCGCGGCGCAGCGCGGCGCGCGCGTGCATGACTCGGCGCACGCACAGACCGCCGTGCGGTTGGCGGCGATCGACTCCCAGCGAGCGCGGCTCGCGGCAGTGCGTATCGACCCCCTGGTCGACGCCCAGCGCATCCGCGCGGCCGTGAGCGCGCTGGCCACCGCGGCGTTGGAGGGCGGGAAATGATCGCCGGCCTGCCGCTCGAGTACGCGGCCACGCGCACCGCCGCACGGCTGGCGCAGCGCCCCAGCGACGCGCAATGGCGCCAATGGCACGCCGAGCGTGGCTTGACCGTGCTGCTCGATGCCGTGCGCGGCTCCAACGCGGCGCCTGCGGTGAGCGGCGTAGGCGCCAATGCGGATGTCGATGCGATCGAACTTGCCTTTCGTGTGCAGTTACGCACGCGGATCGCGGAGTGTGCGGACTGGGCGCCGGACGAGTGGCGCGCCGCGGTGTTGTGGACGCAGCGGTTGGTGGATTTGCCGTTGGTGGCGCATCTGGCCGCGGGGGGAAGGCGCCGGGGTGGACGAAAGAGGATTCTGCGCTAGCCGAGGATGTGGTCACACGCGAGGCCGCGCCCTCACCCGACGCTTCGCGCCACCCTCTCCCGCTGATGCGGGCGAGGGCTTTTCTCCCCTCGCCCGCATCAGCGGGAGAGGGGCCGGGGGTGAGGGCAGCGGGCGCGTCAACACCGAGCAGCGCCGCGACCGGCGAAGTGCATTTGCATCACACACTCCTCGACTGGCTCACCCACTGGCGCACCCTCTGGCCGCCGCTGGGCGCCGACGACCGCGCTGCACTCGAAGCGCTCGTCGCCACCATCGCCCGCCACCTGCTGCGCTTCGGCGCCGCCGCGCCCGAAGACGCCGCCGCACTGCGCGCCGAGCTGCAAACGAGGCTGCTCGCCAGCGCACGCCAGCGGGCGGTGCGGCCGGTCGCCCTCTTTGCCGCGCTCGCGCTGCATGCGCTCGACCTCGAACGGTTGCGCGCGGAGTTCCTGCTGCGCGCGGTCTTCGGCGACAGCGCGGGAGCGCCGCAATGATCCGCCCGCGCCCGGCGCAATGGTTCGAGGCGATCATCGCCCGCGACGACGCCTACCTGCTGCTCGAAGCGCTGGCCGCCGCCGGCTGCGTGCAGATCGAGTGGCACGCGGAGGTCGCCACCGCACCCGCCGGCAGCGTCGCTGAGATGCTCAAGCGCTACGCGCAGTACGCGCGCCGCTATGGCCCGTACTGGCCGGCGCCACGTACGGAACTGGCGGTCGAGCATCGGGCGCCGGCCGCGGCGCTGGCCGCCGCGATGGACGTGCTGCGCGACTGGGCGGCCGAGGCCGACCCGCTGGTGGACGATTTGCAGCGCGCGCAGGCCGCCGACGGCGAACTGCAACTGGCGCAGGCTGCGCTGCGCGAGCTGGCGGCGAGCCTGATCGACTTCTCGCAACTCGCGCGCGCCGACCACGGCGTCGTGGCGAGCCTGTTTGCGGTGCCGACCGAGGCGACGCTCGACCTGCCCGACGATCTGCTGTGGCGCGAGGCGCCGGTCGGCAGCGAGCGGCTGTTGCTGGCGGTCGGGCCGGACGCCGCCATCGAACGGCTGGCCGCCGCGGTCGTGCAGGCCAACGGACGGCGCGCGCGCTTCCCCGACTGGTTGCAGCCGACCGCACAGGCGAATCTGGCCTTGATCGAGGAGCGCCGCACCACGCTGGCCACGCGGATCGCCGCGCTGCGCGCACAACTGGACGGGACCGGCGCGTGCCACGGGCTGGCGCATGCGCTGGGTGAAGTGGCGCGCACGACCTGGTGCTTCGAGCACGGCGGCGCGATCGCGCTGGGCGCGACCGGCACCGGCGGCGCGGACGCGCCGGGCGCGGTGTTTGCGCGCATCACCGGCTGGACCGTCGATGAGGCGGCGCTGATCGCCGCGGTCGAGCGTTGCGGCGCGCGCGCGCTGATCGCGCATCCGCCGCCGCTGTTGCTGGTCAACCCGTGGTGGGCGCGGCCGTTCGAGGTGTTCACGCGGCTGGTCGGCATGCCGGACGTCAACGGCGCCAACCCGAGCGCGCTGCTCGCGCTCGCGGTGCCGCTGATCTTCGGCTACATGTTCGGCGACGTGGGGCCGGGGCTGGTGCTGCTCGCCGCCGGCATCGTGCTGCGCAAGCGGCTGCCGCTGTTGCGCCTGCTGATCCCCGGCGGCGTGGCGGCCACCGCATTCGGCTTCGTCTTCGGCTCCGTGTTCTGCCTCGAGCTGCTGCACCCACTGTGGGTCGCGCCGCTGGCGCA
>JAJTHJ010000163.1 GCA_021298875.1 Burkholderiales bacterium
AAGCCGCTTTTGACGCCGTCGGCGAAGCTCGATCGAACGCTTTGCGCGGCCCGGCGTAGCGGAGAGGCTGCCGCGCCGCCGGCCGCTCGTGCGACGCCGCCGAGGCCCGACGCGACGCCGGCGGCACCCGACTTGCCGAGGGAACCGAGACTGTAGGCGGCGGAGGCGGCTCCCGCTGCGGTGGCTCCACCGCGCACGGCAGCGGCGCCGCCGGAAATGGCGCTGGCGCCACCGCGCAGGGCGAGCCCGGCCGCGCCCCCGGCAGCCATGGCTGCGCCGCCCGCGACGAGGCCGGTGCCGATGGCGGAGCCTGCGCCAAGTTGCGGGCCGCCGGAAACAATGCCGTTGGCGATACCGGGACCGAAGATGCCGAGACCGAGAAGGGACAGCGCCGCCAATACGACGGCCATCGCGTCGTCGATGGTCGGTGGCTGACCGCCGAATCCTGCCGTGAACTGACTGAACAGAGTCGAGCCGATGCCGATGATGACCGCGAGCACCAGCACCTTAATCCCTGACGAGATGACGTTGCCCAGCACGCGCTCGGCCATGAAGGCGGTCTTCCCGAACAGGCCGAACGGGATCAGGACAAAGCCAGCCAAAGTGGTCAGCTTGAATTCGATCAGCGTGATGAAGAGCTGGATGGCGAGGATGAAGAAGGCGAGCAGCACCAGCGCCCAGGCGAAGAGCAGGCAGGCGATCTGGATGAAGTTTTCGAAGAAGGCGATCCAGCCCATCAGGTTTGAGATGGATTCGAGCAGCGGCCTCGCCGCATCGAGACCCGTCTGCGCGACCCGGCCCGGGCGCATCAGGTCCTGGATGGAAAACCCGGTGCCAGACGCCTGAAGTCCGAGGCCGGCGAAGCTTTCGAAGACGATCCGCGCGAGGTTGTTCCAGTTGCCGATGATGTAGGCGAAGACGCCCACAAACAGCGTTTTCTTCACAAGGCGTGCGATGATGTCGTCGTCCGCGCCCCAGCTCCAGAACAGGGCGGCCAGCGTGACGTCGATGACGATCAGCGTCGTCGCGATGAACGCCACCTCGCCGCCGAGCAGGCCGAATCCGCTGTCGATGTAGGAGGTGAAGACCCCGAGGAAATTGTCGATGACGCCGCTGCCGCCCATGGCTCACCGCCCTTCGTCGGCGCGTCGCGGCACGGTGCGGCTGCCAAGGAAACGGTCGCGGGTTTCGGCCCAGATGCGCAGACACTCGCTGTCCTTGGCCGCGGCTTCGCCCATCTGTTGGCAGCGACGCTGGCCCTCGCGCAGCGGGTCCGTAGCATCCTCAAGCACGGGCGTCGGCCGAACCGCTGGCTTTTCCTCTTTCCGGGTCATCTCGATCGCCGTTGCGGTGATCGCGACGGAGACGAAGATGATTGCGCCCACGCGGGCCAGCGTCTTGCCGTCCATCCTGCTGTCCTCAGTTGCCGTTCGGGAACATCCGGGCGTTGCCGGGCTGATAGCCGGAGCCGGGCGTCAGGAACCGGCGGCGCTGTTCACGGCCTTGTTCGGCGGCTGCGGCGCGCTCGGCATCGACAAGCGCCTGCGCTCGGCCGTTCGCAGCGACCACAGCGACCAGGTCTGCGAGTTGCTGCGCCTGCAATGCGAGCAACTGGTTGCCGGCTTGGGTTGCCTGAAGCGCGCCGGTCGCACCCTGGCTCTGCCCGACCAGACCCGCCATCTCGGCGCGGTTGGTGTCGATATTGCCGACGACACCGGCCTGCACGCGCAGCGCGTCCTGAAGGCCGCCGACCGTGTTCTGCCAGCGCGATCGTGCATCGGCGACGAGACGCTGATCCGAAGTCGACAGCGAGATGTTGCTGTACTGGCTCTGAAAGGCTTGGTCGATCTGCTGCACGTCGAAGGCGATGCGCTGTGCCTGACCCAGAAGCGCTTGCGTGCGCTGCACCGATTGCTGGAGCTGCTGAAGCGAGGAATAGGGCAGGCTTGCGAGATTTCGGGCCTGGTTGATCAGCATCTGCGCTTCGTTCTGGAGGCTCTGGATCTGGTTGTTGATCTGCTCGAGCGCCCGCGCAGCCGATAGGACATTCTGGACGTAGTTGGTCGGATCATAGACCACCCACTGCGCCGCTGCCGGGGTGACGAACACGGGCGAGAAGGCGACGGGCAGCGACAGGATGGTTGCGGCGAAAAAGGCTGCGCGAGAGCGTCGGATCATCATGGCTTGGGCTCCAGGTTGGTGAGATCGGGGATGAGGTCGGCGGCCCATCCGACATCGCGGGCGCGCAGCCAGGCGGGCAGGAAGCCGTCGCGGCCATGCTCGGCGAGGATCGCCTCGATGGCGGCCTGATCAGTTTTCGAGGATGCCGCACAAAGCGCGAGGGCGACTTCGGAGAGCCCCAGCTCGAACAGCCGGTTGCCGCGCCGCGACTGGCAGTAATAGTCGCGCTTGGGTGTTGCCCGGCTGAGGATCTCGATCTGACGGTCGTTTAAGCCGAAGCGCCGGTAGATGGCGGTGATCTGCGGTTCGATCGCGCGTTCGTTCGGCAGCAAAAGGCGCGTCTGGCAGCTTTCGATGATGGCCGGAGCGATCGCGCTCCCATCGATGTCAGCCAGCGATTGCGTGGCGAAGACGACGGACGCGTTCTTCTTGCGCAGCGTCTTCAGCCATTCGCGCAGTTGCGCCGCGAAGCCGTCATCGTCGAGCGCGAGCCAGCCTTCGTCGACGATCAGGAGCGTGGGCCGTCCATCCAGACGGTCGCCGATCCGATGGAAGAGATAGGCGAGGACCGCCGGCGCCGCGCCGCCGCCGATCAGCCCCTCGGTTTCAAAGGCCTGGACCGCAGCTTCCCCTAGCTGCTCGCCTTCGGCATCCAGCAGCCGTCCGTAGGCACCGCCCACGCAAAAGGGTCGCAGCGCCTGTTTGAGATCGTTCGACTGGAGGAGGACGGCGAGGCCCGTCAGCGTGCGCTCAGGGATCGGCGCGGACGCCAGCGAGGTCAGCGCCGTCCAGAGATGTTCTTTCACCTCCGGCGTGATCGTGACGCCCTCGCGGGCAAGGATCGCCGTGACCCAGTCGGCTGCCCAGGCACGCTCATGGGTCTCGTGAACGCGCGCGAGCGGCTGAAGGGACACCGACGACGCGGCGCCGTCCGTCAGGCTGCCGCCGAGGTCGTGCCAGTCGCCCCCCATCGCCAGCGCGGCCGCCCGGATCGAGCCGCCGAAGTCGAAGGCGAAGACTTGTGCATCCGGATAGCGCCGAAATTGAAGCGCGATGAGCGCGAGCAGCACGGACTTGCCAGCGCCGGTCGGCCCGACGACCAGCGTGTGGCCGACGTCGCCGACATGCAGCGAAAAGCGAAACGGCGTGCTGCCTTCGGTCTTGCCGTAGAGCAGTGGCGGCGCACCAAAATGTTCGTCCCGTTCCGGCCCGGCCCACACCGCGGAGAGCGGAATCATGTGGGCGAGGTTC
>JAJTHJ010000155.1 GCA_021298875.1 Burkholderiales bacterium
AGTCGGCGCGCATCGTCGGCGATGTGATCGGTAAATATCACCCGCACGGCGACCAGGCGGTGTACGACACCATCGTGCGCATGGCGCAGCCATTTTCGCTGCGCTACATGCTGGTCGATGGGCAGGGCAACTTCGGCTCGGTCGATGGCGACAACCCGGCGGCGATGCGCTACACCGAGGTGCGGCTGGCGAAGATCGCGCACGAAATGCTGGCCGACATCGACAAAGAGACGGTCGACTTCGGTCCCAACTACGACGGCTCGGAAAAGGAACCGCTGCTGCTGCCGGCGCGGCTGCCCAATCTGCTGATCAACGGTTCCTCGGGCATCGCGGTCGGCATGGCAACCAACATCCCGCCGCACAACCTGAACGAAGTCGTGGACGGCTGCGCGCTGCTGCTCGCCAACCCGCAGGCCTCCGTCGAAGAGTTGATGGAAGTGATCCCGGCACCGGATTTTCCGACCGCGGCGATCGTCTACGGGCTGGACGGCGTGCGCGAGGGCTATCGCACCGGCCGCGGCCGCGTGGTGATGCGCGCGCGCACGCACTTCGAGGAGATCGACCGCGGCAACCGCACGGCCATCATCGTCGATGAACTGCCGTATCAGGTGAACAAGCGGCTGCTGCTGGAACGCATTGCGGAGCTTGCCAACGAGAAGAAGATCGAAGGCATTGCCGATCTGCGCGACGAGTCGGACAAGTCCGGCATGCGCATGGTCATTGAGCTCAAGCGCGGCGAGTTGCCCGAGGTGGTGCTGAACAACCTGTACAAGCTCACGGCGCTGCAAGACAGCTTTGGCATCAACATGGTGGCGCTGGTCGATGGCCAGCCGCGGCTGCTGAACTTGAAGCAGATGCTGGAGGCGTTCCTCGCGCACCGGCGCGAGGTGGTCACGCGCCGCACCGTGTTCGAGCTGCGCGAGGCGCGCGACCGCGGCCACGTGCTGGAAGGCCTGGCGGTGGCGCTCGCCAACATCGACGAGTTCATTGCGATCATCAAGGCCGCGCCCACGCCGCCCGTGGCCAAGAGCGAGCTGATGGCGCGCGCCTGGGACTCGGCGCTGGTGCGCGAGCTGCTCGCCCGGGCCGGTGCGCAGCGCGAAGCCTGGCGCCCGCAGGGGCTGGATGCGCGTTTCGGCCTGCAAGCCGATGGCCTGTACCGGCTGACCGAAACGCAGGCCGAGCAGATCCTGCAAATGCGGCTG
This sequence comes from Burkholderiales bacterium, assembly GCA_021298875.1. GTDB lineage: Bacteria > Pseudomonadota > Gammaproteobacteria > Burkholderiales > Burkholderiaceae_F > JAJTHJ01. The sequence continues at coordinate 1,206 of JAJTHJ010000155.1, forward strand.
CAACGGCTGACGGGCCTGGAACAGGACAAGATCGTCGCCGAGTACCGCGAGGTGATGGACAAAATCGCCGACCTGCTCGACATCCTCGCCAAGCCCGAGCGGATCACCGCGATCATCGGCGAAGAACTCGCCGCGCTGAAAAAGGAGTTCGGCGACGCGCGCCGCTCCGAGATTGTCCGCACCGCCGAAGACCTGCAAACGGCCGATCTGATCGCGCCGCAGGACATGGTGGTCACGCTGTCGCACACCGGCTACATCAAGAGCCAGCCGCTGGCCGACTATCGGGCGCAGAAGCGCGGCGGGCGCGGACGGCAGGCGGCAGCCACGCGCGAGGACGACTGGATCGATCAACTGTTCATCGCCAATACGCACGACACGATCCTGTGCTTCTCCAACCGCGGCCGCTGCTACTGGCTGCGCGTGTGGGAGGTGCCACAGGGTTCGCGCACCTCGCGCGGCAAGCCGATCGTCAACATGTTCCCGCTGGCCGAGGACGAAAAGATCACCGTCGTGCTACCGGTCAAGGCTTTCGACCCCGGCCACTACGTGTTCATGGCGACCGCGCAGGGCACGGTCAAGAAGACTTCGCTGGCGGACTTTTCCAATCCGCGCAAGGCCGGGATCATCGCCGTCGGGCTGGAAGGCGGCGACTACCTGATCGGTGCGGCGCTCACCGACGGGCAGCACGACGTGATGCTGTTCTCCGACGCCGGCAAGGCGGTGCGCTTCGACGAAAACGACGTGCGCCCGATGGGCCGCGAAGCGCGCGGCGTGCGCGGCATGCAACTGGAGACGGGCCAGCAGGTGATCGCGCTGCTGGTGGCGGAAGACGAAAGCCAGAGCGTGCTGACCGCGACCGAGAACGGCTTTGGCAAGCGCACGCCGATAGGCGAGTACACGCGCCACGGACGCGGTACCAAGGGCATGATTGCCATCGCCACCACCGAGCGCAACGGCCGCGTGGTGGCCGCCACGCTGGTGCGCGAGGACGACGAGATCATGCTGATCACCACCGGCGGCGTGCTGATCCGCACCCGCGTGGCCGAGATCCGCCAGATGGGCCGCGCCACCCAAGGTGTCACGTTGATCGCGCTGGACGACGGCACCACGCTGTCCGGCGTGCAGCGGGTGATGGAGAGCGATGCAGAGAATGGCAATGGCGACGCGTGAGGCCGTAGCCCGGATGAAGCGAAGCGGAATCCGGGGGGCGGTGCCGGGTTGGCGCGACGCCCCCGGATTCCGGCGCGTCCGCGCCTGCATCCGGGCTACAGGATGGCGGCGATGAGCAACGCTTCCAAACCCAGCGTCGAAGACCGCATCGCCCCGCTGCGCGACGCGATCGACGCGGTGGACACGCAGCTCGTCGCGCTGCTCGACGAGCGCGCGCGGCTGGCTCATCGCGTCGGTGAAATCAAGCAGGAGACCGGCGCGCCGGTGTTCCGCCCCGAGCGCGAGGCCGAGGTGATTCGCAAGGTCGCGGCCAAGAGCGCCGGGCCGCTCGACGAGCCGGCGCTGGCGGCGATCTTCCGCGAGATCATGTCCGCGTGCCGCGCGCTGGAGCGGCCGACCACGGTCGCCTACCTGGGGCCGGCCGGCACCTTCTCCGAGCAGGCGGTGCAGCGTGCTTTTGGCTCTGGCGTGAACGGCGTGCCCTGCGGCACGCTGGACGAAGTGTTCCGCGCCGCCGAGGCGGGCACCGTGGACTTTGCGGTGGTGCCGATGGAAAACTCCACCGAAGGCGCGGTCAGCCGCACGCGCGACCTGATGATCGCCACAGCCTTGAAGATCGTCGGCGAGATTTCCATCCCGGTGCACCACAACCTGCTCACCGCCGGCGGCACGCTGGACGGTGTCACGCGCGTCTGCGCACACTCGCAGGCGCTGGCGCAGTGCACCGGTTGGCTCAACCAGAACCTGCCGCAGTTGCCGCGTCAGGGCGTGGCGAGCAATGCCGAGGCCGCGCGCATGGCCGCCAGCGACCGCACGGTGGCGGCGATCGCCGGCGAGGCCGCGGCGCACAAGTACGTGTTGCAGATCGTCGCCGCGCACATCCAGGACGACCCGTCCAACCGCACGCGCTTCGTCGTGCTGGCGCGGCAGGACACGCAGCCCTCCAAGCCGCCGGGCCGCGACAAGACTTCGCTGATCGTCTCGGTGCCCAACCAGCCGGGGGCGCTCTTCAAGGTGTTGGAGCCGCTGGCGCGGCACGGCGTGTCGATGTCGCGGCTGGAGTCGCGCCCCGCGCGCACCGGCAGTTGGGAGTACTACTTCTTCGTCGATCTCGAAGGGCACAGCCTCGATGCGAAGGTCGCCGCGGCGCTCGGCGAGGTGCAACCGGCCTGTGCGTTCTTCAAGAATCTCGGGTCGTATCCGACCGAGACCTAATCGCTTCAGGGAGTCGCTTCATGTCTTTGCCTGCGCTGCCCTACGTGCGTGCGCTGTCGCCCTACATCGCCGGCAAGCCGATCGAAGAACTCGCGCGCGAGCACGGGCTGGACCCGGTGCGCATCGTCAAGCTGGCGTCCAACGAGAACCCGCTCGGCATGCCGGAGTCG
>JAJTHJ010000031.1 GCA_021298875.1 Burkholderiales bacterium
CGTGATGGGCTGTTCCGAGGGCAGCGTCAAAACCCACTGTTCGCGCGCCACGCATGCGCTGGCGCGCGCTTTGCGTGCGCGGGACATCCAACTATGAGCAACCAGGAACAAGAATTCGGCTACCGTGTGCGGCAGGCGCTCAACGAGGGCCTGGAGCGCCTCGACTACCCGACCCTGCACAAGCTGGAGCAGGCGCGGCTCAAGGCGCTGGCGCGCCAAAAGGCGGCGCAGACCGAAACCGCCTGGGTGCCGCAACCGGCCGGCGCCGGCGGTTCGGTCGACCCCGACGATGCCGCCGCCCGCTGGTGGCACCGTTTGGGCGTGCTGCTACCGCTGGCGGTGCTGGCGGCGGCGTTTTTCGCGGTGGCCGAGTGGCACCACGCGCGCAGCATCCGCAACCAGGCCAACCTCGACTTCGCCGTGCTGATGGACGAGACACCGATCGACGCGGTCTCCGACAAGGGCTTCGGCGTGTTCTTGCAGACCGGCGACGTGCCGGCACCCAAGGAGTAAGCGGCGGTGCGTCGCGCGCTTCTGGCCCTGCTGCTCTGTTGGGCCGCGCTCGCCCCGGCGCTGGCACAGCCCGCCGCGGCGCGCCCCGCCTGGGGCCAGCTCACACCGCAGCAACGCGAGGCGCTGGCACCATTGGCCGGCGACTGGGAGAGCTTCGACGCCGACCGCAAGCGCAAGTGGCTGGAGATTGCCGCGCGCTACCCAAGCCTGCCCCCCGAGAGCCAGCACAAGCTGCATGAGCGGATGCGTGAGTTCGCCCGCCTGTCGCCCGAGCAAAAGCGCGACGCGCGCGATAACTTCAAGAAGCTCTACGAACTGCCGGCCGAAGAGCGGCAGGCGCGCGTGCAACAGTTCCAGGAACTGACGCCCGAGCAAAAGCGTGCGCTGGCCGAGCAGGCGCAGCAGGGCAAAAAGGCCGCCGAGCCGCCGCCGCGGCGGGGTAATCCGCCGGCGCAGTAGCCTGGATGCAGGCGCTGTGACTTGCAGTCACTCGGCGCCGCGCTCCGCGGTTGTGCATCGAACGACGCGGTAGCCCCGGATTCCGCTGCGCTCCATCCGGGCTACAGTTCCGCGCCATGATCGACCCCACGCCCCCAAGCCTGCCCGTCCGCGCCGCGGCGATGCTGTACGAAGCCGTGCTGCTCTTTGCCGTGCTGTTTGCCGCCGGCTTCGCCTGGACGCTGGCGTTGCAATGGACGCCCCCGCTCACCGTCTGGCAAAAGGCGGCCACCTTCGCGTTCGAGGTCGCCGTGCTCGGCCTGTACTTCGTCTGGCAATGGCGGCGCGGCGGCACGCTGCCGATGAAGACTTGGCGGCTGCGGCTGGCGCGCGCCGATGGCGGCCCGCTCACCGTCGGTCGCGCCACCGCCCGCTTTGCGCTCGCCTGGATGCTGCTGTTGCCGGCGGCGATCCCGATCGCCACGCTGAACCCCGGGCCGGTGGCGACGATGGTGCTGCTGCTGGTGAGCCCACTGGCCATGCTGGCCACGGCGCTCGTGGACCGCGAGCGGCAGATGCCCTACGACCGCTGGCTTGGACTGCGCCTCACGCGCGAGTTGGCGGCAACTCGGTCAACGCGCTAGCGTCGCCGGCAAACAGCCGCTGCATCAGCCGCGTCTCGCGCGCGCGCACGGCGTCGAGAAACGCGCCGGCCGAGCCCATCGCCTTGAAGGCGTCGAAGCCGCTTTGCAGAAAGTGGTGCAGATGGCCGTAGCCGGTCGCCTCGGCCGGAATCCGCATCATGTGCAGCATGCCCGCCAGCAGCGGCACGCGCGCCAGCCGCTCGAGCGAGCGGCCGATGGCATCGACCATCTCGATCTGCTGCGTGCGCTCATCGAGCGTGCCCGCCTCGCGGTAGGCGCGCGCGTAGGCGGCATCGTCGATCGGCAGCGCGAGCCGGGCGGCCACCCGCTCGTCGAGCCGCTCGGTCAACTCGTCGAGTTCCACCGCCAGCAATAGCGTCTGCACGCCGCGCTCGGGCAGCATGCGGACGAACTTGCCGGCCGCGCGCAGCGCTTCGGAGTCGCGCTGCTCGAAGTCGCGCACACCGTAGAGCTCGGTCAGGAAGAACTCGCCGGCCGCCGCGTAGCGCGGCTGGGCAAAGAGGTCGGGGTAGCTGCGCCGCAGCCGGTCCGACTGCCAGCGCTTGAGCGCCAGCCAGGTACGGGCGCGCGCGGTATCGGTGCGCAGTGAACGGCGCAGTTCGATCACGCGCTGCAAGTGCGCGGTCAGGCGGTCTTTTGGGTTGTCGGCTTGTGGGGTAAAGGGCATGCCAAGAAAGAGTGCTTACCGACGTTCGGCGCCCCGGCCCTCACCCGGCGCTTCGCGCGTGCCGGAGCCGCGCGCTGGCACGCGCGCGTCGCTCCAGCGGCGCTAAGCTTCCGCTTTGCGAAGCCCCGCCTTCGCCCCGCTGATGCGGGCGAGGGATTGTTGCTCCCCTCGCCCGCATCAGCGGGAGAGGGGCCGGGGGTGAGGGCGAAGCAGCGTCGCAAGGCAAGGCGCGCGTTCAAAAGAGGATCGACACCGCAAAGTGATCCAGTTCGGAGAGCGAAGCATCACGCCCGTCGCAGACCCCGATAAAGCCACCAGAGCAGCGGCGTGCCAGCGACAAGAACCACAGCGGCCGCCATGCCAACGACCCGAAAGTACGTCTGCTGAGCGACGGCGTCGGCATTACCGAAGTCGCCCAACAAAAACCACGCAACGCCAGGTGCGATAACCGCTTGAATGCCAAGAAGAGCAAGAACCGAGACCACAAGAAACAGAACTGGCCGGGACACCCGGCGCCAAGCCAAAGCAGTCCCTACCAGGCCGATAATGACCGGCAAGTACACAAGGGCCGTCAGGGCGAAATCAGGCATCCCCAACTAACCGGCAACTGCCGCCGGCCGATGCCCCCGCGGAATCGCCCCCAGCAGGCGCTTGGTGTACTCGTTCTGCGGGTTTTCGTAGATCGCCTCGGACAGGCCGCGCTCGACCACCTCGCCCTGGTTCATCACCAGCATGTCGTCGGCCATGTACTTGACCACCGCCAGGTCGTGGCTGATGAAGATGTAGGTCATCTTGAACTCGTCCTGCAAATCGAGCAGCAGGTTGAGCACGGTGGCCTGCACGCTCACGTCGAGCGCGGAGACGGACTCGTCGCAGATCAGCACCTCGGGCTGCATCGACAGGCAACGCGCAATGGCAATCCGCTGGCGCTGGCCGCCGGAGAATTCGTGCGGGTACTTGTACACCGCGTCCGCCGGCAATCCGACGCGCCGCGCGAGCGCCACCGCCCGCGCGAGGCGGTCGGCATCCGAGGCGCCGATGCCGTGGATCTTCATCGGCGCGACCAGGATCTGGCCAACGGTGAAGCGCGGGTTCAGGCTGGCGTACGGGTTCTGGAAGATGATCTGGAGCTTGCGGCGGTAGGCCTTCAACTCGTGCTCGGAGAGCTTGATGAGATCCTTGCCGTCCCACAGCACTTTGCCGGCGGTCGGTTGCGTCAGGCGCATCAGCATCATGCCGACCGTCGTCTTGCCCGAGCCGGATTCGCCGACCACGCCCAGCGTGCGCCCGCGGTACAGATCGAAGCTCGCCTCCTTGACCGCATCGACTTCCTTGCGGGCAAAGAGGCCGGTTTTGAGCCGGTAGGTCTTGCGCAGCCCGCGCGCGCGGATCAGCGGCTCGGCCTCGGGCGGGCGCGCGACGCGCTGCTCGCTCGTCGCACTGGCCAAGCCCTCGGCGTGCCCGTTCATGAAGTCGTCGATCACCGGCAGCCGCTTCGGCCTCACGTCCAGCCGCGGCCGGCAGGCGAGCAGCGCCTTGGTATAAGCGTCCTGCGGATCGTCAAAGATGCGCTCGGTGCTGCCCGCATCGCGCACCCTGCCTTCGCGCATCACCACCACCGAGTCCGCGATCTCGCCCACCACGCCCAGATCGTGGCTGATGAAGAGCACGCTCATCCGGTGCTTGTCTTGTAGCCGCGCGAGCAATTCCAGAATCTGCCGCTGCACGGTCACGTCCAGCGCGGTGGTCGGCTCGTCGGCGATCAAGAGCTTCGGCTCGCAGGCGATGGCGATGGCGATCATCACCCGCTGCTGTTGGCCGCCGGACAGCTCATGCGGATACGCGCCCAGCCGCGCGCGCGGCTCGGGGATGCCGACTTCGTTCAGCAGCTCCAGCGTGCGCTCCGCCGCCGCCTTGCGCGACAGGCCCAGATGCAGCCGCACCACCTCGCTCACCTGGTCGCCGACGGTGAACACGGGGTTGAGCGAGGTCATCGGCTCCTGGAACACGACCGAGATGTCCTTGCCGCGCAGTTCGCGCAGCCGCTCGATCGGCTCGGTCAACAGGTTGCGGCCGCCGTAGTCGATGCGGCTCGCGGCATCGACGATGGCGTTGTCCGGCAGCAGCCGCACGATAGCCATTGCCGACACACTCTTGCCCGAGCCGGACTCGCCGACCAGCGCGACGGTGGCGTTTTCAGGCACGTCGAACGACACGCCGCGCACCGCCTTGGCGATCTGGTGCTTGCCCAGGCGGAACGACACGCGCAGATCGCGCACTGAGATCAGGTTGCTCATCGCGCTCACCGCAGCTTGGGGTCGAGCGCGTCGCGCAGCGCATCGGTCCACAGCGCAAACGCGGTGACGAAGGTCGCCATGCAGACGGTGGCCGCGACCAGTTGCCACCAGTGGCCGAGCACGAGTTCGGCCTGCGCCTCGGCAAGCATCGTGCCCCAGGACACCTGATCGACCGACACCCCTAGTCCGAGGTAGGACAGGATCACCTCGGCCTTGATGAACTGCACCACGTGCAGCGCCAACTGCACCAGCACCACGTGGCTAACGTTGGGCAGGATGTGCACGAACATCCGCGACAGGTGGCCGACACCGATCGCCTCGGCCGCGCGCACGTACTCGCGCGTGCGGTGCTTGATGTACTCGGCGCGCACCAGTCGGTAGATGCCGGTCCAGCCGACCAGCGCCAGGATCACGATCACCGTGCCCATGCCGCGGCCGAGCACGGCGGCGAGCGCGAAGATCAGCAGGATGTACGGCACCGAGGTAAAGACGTTGTAGACCCACTCCAGAAAGTCGCCGATCTTGCCGCCGGCGTAGCCGGCCAGCGCCCCGAGCAGCGTGCCGATCAAGGTCGCCAGCACCGCGGCAAACACGCCGACGAAGATCGAGATTTCGCCGCCCTTGATCGCCTTGGCCAGCACGTCGCGGCCCAGCCGGTCGCCGCCAAAGGGCAGCGTCTCGGCGCGCACCGGCTCTTCGACCTGGATCTTGGCGGCGCGCTCGGCCCATTCCTTGTACTTGGGCGCCAGCGGGTCGATGTCCGACAAGTCCACCGGCTTGGCGTCGCGGTCGACCAGATTGGCGAGCGGGTCGCTGCCGGTTTCCTTCGGTGCCGGGCCGAGGAAAGTCGGCGGCGCATTGGGCACGCCGACCTCGGCCTGCCAGTTCTTGGCAATCAAGCCGGTCGCCGCACCCAGAATCAACAGCACCCAGAACGCCACGATCGCCAGCGAGGTCATGCCCACGCGGTCGTTGCGCAGCCGCCGCCACGCGGCGCGCCAGACGCCGGCCGAGCGCTGCTGCGGCGGTGGAACGGGGACGGCTGCCGCGCTCACTTGAGCACCACCCGCGGATCGACCGCCTTGTACAGGATGTCGGTGATCAGGTTGATCACCATCGTCAGCGCGGCCAGATACACCGTCACCGCCTGGATCACCGGGTAGTCGCTGCGGTTGACCGCCAGCAGCACCTCGCGGCCGAGGCCGGGGATCGAGAAGAACGTCTCGATCAGGAACGAGCCCAGAAACACGCCCGGAATCTGCACCGCCACGTTGGTCAGCACCGGGATCAGCGCGTTGCGCAGCACGTGCTTGAACAGGATGGTGTTCTCCGACAAGCCCTTGGCGCGCGCGGTGCGCACGTAGTCCTGGCCGATCTCATCCAGAAAGAAGCTGCGGTACAGCCGCGTCTGCGGCGCCAGGCTCACCAGCACCGCCAACAGCACCGGCAGCACCGCGTAAGTCGTGAGGTTGGTCCACACGCTGTCGCTCCAGCCCTGCACCGGAAACCAGCCGAGCTTGAAGCCGAACAGCCACTGGCCGACGATGATGTAGACGAGAAAGGAGATCGACAGCGCCACCGTGGTGATGATCATCACCAGCCGGTCGGTGAGCGAGCCGCGCACGTAGGCCACCGCCATCGCCGCGATGGTGGCGAGCACCGTTTCCAGCACCAGGATCGGGATCATCACCGTCAGCGTGTTGGGCAGCCGGGTGGCGAAGATGCTGGCGATCGACTCGCCGGTGGCCCAGCTCTTGCCCCATTCGAAGGTGAAGATCTGCTTGATGAAGATGCCGAGCTGCACGTACCAGGGGTCGTTCAACCCCAGTTGCTGGCGGATCGCCTGGATCTGCTCGGGCGTGGCGAGCAGCCCGCCCAGGATCTCCGCCGGGTCGCCGCCGAAGAACTTGAACAGGAAGAAAATGAGCAGGATGACCCCGAACAAGGTCGGGACCATCTGCCACAGCCTGCGTAAGATATACGCGGTCACGAAACGGAACGCCTGAGTCGGTGTGCGGTCGAAGTCGGCGCGGTTGCCGCCACCGGCCACGCGCGGCGCGCATTATGCCGATAGCGCGACCCCGTGGCAGCCGGCCCGCAACAAAAACCTCCCGGATTTGAAGATGAGCGTGGTATCCCCCACTCGACGCGCCCTGACCGCCGGGCTGCTGGCACTGCCGGCGGCCGGCGCCGTCGGTAAACCTGCGGCGGCGCAGCAGGCGCAACAAAAAGTGCTGCGCTATGCCTTTCGCATCGCCGAGACCGGGTTCGATCCGGCGCAGGTCACCGATCTTTACTCGGCCACGCTATGCGCCAACATCTTCGAAGCGCCGTTCGAGTTCGCCTATCTGGCGCGGCCGGTTGAAGTCCGCCCCAACACCGCCGCCGAGCCGCCGATCTGGGAGGACAACTATCGCCGCATGGTGGTGCGGCTCAAGCCCGGCATCTACTTCGCGGACGATCCGGCCTTCAAGGGCCGGCGGCGCGAGCTGGTCGCGGCGGACTATGTGTACGCGATCAAGCGCCACTACGACCCTCGCTGGAAGAGCGGCCGCGTCTACCTGCTGGAGAACGCGCAACTGCTCGGCCTGTCCGAGATGCGCGCCGCCGCGCTCAAGGGCGCGCGCTTCGACTACGACGCCGAGGTCGCCGGCGCACGCGTGCTGGATCGCTACGTCTTCGAACTGCGCTTCGCGCAGCCGCAACCGCGCTTCGTCTACGAGATGTGCGACCCGGCCATCGTCGGCGCGGTCGCGCGCGAGGTGGTCGAGTTCTACGGCGACGCCATCATGGGCCATCCGGTTGGCACCGGGCCGTTCAAGCTCGCCGAGTGGAAGCGCTCCGTGCGCATCGTGCTGGTTCGCAACCCCAGCTACCGCGAGGTGCGCTACGACGAGACGCCCCCCGCAACCGACCGCGCCGCCGTCAAGTTTGCCACCCAGTTCAAAGGCCGCCCGTTGCCGATGGTCGACCGTGTGGAGGTCACGATCATCGATGAAAACCAGCCGCGCTGGCTCGCCTTCCTGAACCAGCAGCACGACTTTATGGAGGAACTGCCCGCAGACTTTGCGCCGCAGGTGATCCCGAACAACCGGCTGGCGCCCAACCTCGCGCGGCTTGGCGTCCAGAAGGACCGTTATCCGCGCGCCGACGTGTCGGTGTCGTACTTCGCCATGGAGCACCCGGTGGTCGGTGGCTACACGCCAGAGAAAGTCGCGCTGCGGCGCGCGATCTCGCTGGCGGTGGATGTCGAGCGCGAGATCCAACTGGTGCGGCGCGGGCAGGCGATCCCGGCGCAGTCGCCAATCGGCCCGCAGACCTGGGGCTACGACCCGGCCTTTCGCTCCGAGATGAGCGTCTACGCGCCGGCGCGCGCCAAGGCGCTGCTCGACACGTTCGGCTACGTCGACCGCGACGGCGACGGCTGGCGCGAGCAGCCGGACGGCAAGCCGCTGGTGCTGGATTACGCGACCCAGCCCGATCAGCAGAATCGGCAACTGATCGAGCAGTGGAAGCGCAACATGGATGCGATCGGCATCCGCATCGAGTTCTTCCCCGCCAAGTGGCCGGAGAACCTCAAGGCATCGCGCGCGGGCAAGCTGATGATGTGGGGCGTCGGCTGGAGCGCAGGCGGCCCGGACGGCGACACCTTCCTGGCGCTGGGCTATGGCCCGGCACGCGGGCAGTCCAACCACGCGCGCTTCGACTTGCCCGAGTTCAACCGGCTCTACGAGCAGCAACGCAGCCTGCCCAACGGCCCCGAACGCGCGGCGTTGATGGAGCGCGCCAAGCGCCTGATGATCGCCTACATGCCGTACAAGGTGCACGTGCATCGTTACTTCACCGACCTGTCGCAGCCCTGGGTGATCGGCGCCCGCCGCAACGTCTTCGTGCGCGACTTCTGGAAGTACGTGGACATCGATCTGGACCGGCTGGCCAAGGCATGAGGGCGGCCTTCGACCGGCAGCGCCGCAGCGCGCTCGGGGCGCTGGCCGGCGCGCCGCTGTTGGCGGCAGCCGGGATGCCCGCCGTTGCTGCCGATGCCGGCGGAGACAAGGTGCTGCGCTATGCCTTCGACGTCGGCGAAAACGGCTTCGATCCGGCGCAGATCAGCGATCTGTACTCGCGCATCGTCACCGCGCACATCTTCGAGGGGCTGTACGGCTACGACTATCTGGCGCGGCCGTACAAGATCAAGCCGGTCACGGCCGTGGCGATGCCGGAGATGTCCGACGACTTTCGGGTCTGGACGATCCGCGTCAAGCCCGGCATCTACTTCCAGGACGACCCGGTCTTCAAGGGCCGGCCGCGCGAGTTGGTGGCGCAGGACTACGTGTACTCGATCAAGCGCTTTGCCGACCCGCGCTGGAAGTCGCCCGCCTACGCAACCATCGCCGATTTGCGCATCCTCGGGATGGCGGCGCTGCGCGACGAGGCGCTCAAGAGCGGCAAGCCCTTCGACTACGACCGCGAGATCGAGGGCATGCGCGCGCTCGACCGCACCACGATTCAGTTCCGGCTGGAGCGGCCGTCGCCGCGCTCGCTGGTGCAGACGCTCGCCACGCCCGACCTGTGGGGCGCGGTGGCGCGCGAAGTGGTCGAGGCCTACGGCGACAAGATCATGGAGCACCCGGTCGGCACCGGGCCGTTCCGCCTGGCGGACTGGCGGCGCTCGGCAAAGATCGTTCTCGCGCGCAACCCGAGCTACCGCGAGGTGCGGTACGAGGCCGAGCCCAATGCCGGCGATGTGGAAGGCCAGGCACTCGCCGCACGCTTCAAGGGCCGGCGGCTGCCGATGGTCGATCGGGTGGAAGTTTCGATCATCGAGGAGCAACAACCGCGCTGGCTGTCGTTCCTCAACATGCAGCAGGACTTTCTGGAACGGCTGCCGTTCGAATTCATCGATCTGGCCGCGCCCAACGGTAAGCTGGCGCCGCACCTGGCGCGGCGCGGCGTGCAGTTGCAGCGCACGCTCAACGCCGACCGCTTCTACACGTACTTCAACATGAACGATCCGGTCGTGGGCGGCATGACGCCGGAGAAAATCGCGCTGCGACGGGCAATCGGACTCGCCTTCGACATCGATCAGGAGATTCGGCTGTTTTGGCGTGGGCAGGCCATCCCGGCGCACGCGACCGTGCTGCCGCACACGTCCGGCTACGACCCGGCGTTTCGCACCGAGGACAGCAGCTACAACCTGGCCCGCGCCAAGGCCTTGCTCGACATGTACGGCTACCTCGACCGCGATGGCGACGGCTGGCGCGAGCAGCCCGACGGCTCGCCGCTGGTGCTCGAGTGGTCGACCACGGCCGACCAGCGCGCGCGCAAGCGCGACGAACTGCGGCGCAAAGACATGAGCAAGCTCGGCATCCGCGTTGTCTTCAAGCCCGCGCTGTTCCAGGAAAACCTCAAAAACGCTCGCGCCGGCAAGCTGATGGTGATGACGCTTGGCAACTCGGCGGCGGCGCCCGATGGCCAGCCCGGGCTCGATCAAGGCGCGACCGTTCACTTTGGTGGTCAAAATCTGGCGCGCTTCTCGCACCCGCGCTTCGACGAGATTTACGAACGGATGCGCGAAATCCCCGACGGTCCCGAGCGCGAGCAGCTTTTCCGCGAAGCGAAGCGCATCCTGGCCGTGTATGCGCCGTACAAGGTGCAGATCCACCGCATCCTGACGGACCTGTCGTGGCCCTGGCTGATCGGCTACCGCCGGCCGCTGTTTACACAGGTGTGGTGGCAATACGTGGATATCGACACCGCGCTGCGGGCGAAGGAGACGGGGGCGTGAGGCGGCGCGACTGGCTTGCGGGCACCGGCGCGCTTGCTGCGGCCGGGGCGCTGCCACGTACCGCGGCCGCGCGGGCGGAGCCGGCCAAGGTCGTCCGCATGGGCGAGGCGTTTGCCGAGACCGGCTTCGACCCTGCGCAGGTCAGCGACACCAACTCGACCCTGCTGATCGCGGCGATCATGGAGCCGGCGATCCGCTACGACTATCTGGCGCGGCCGGCGCTGCTCAAGCCCAACACCGCCGCGCGGCTGCCGGAGTACTCAGACGATTTCCGCACGCTGACGATCACGCTGCAACCCGGCATCCGGTTTGCCGACGACCCGGCCTTTGGCGGCAAGCCGCGCGAGCTCGTCGCCGCCGACTACGTCTACGGATTGAAGCGCCTGATCGACCCCAAGACGCGCAGCCCCAACTTCTATCAGTTGGACAACGCGGGGATCGTGGGTCTCGCCGAAGTGCGCGCCGAGGCGCTGCGCAGCGGGCGCTTCGACTACGAGCGCGAGATCGCCGGCCTGCGCGCGCTCGACCGTTACCGCTTCCAGTTGCGCTTTGCCCAGCCGCTGCCGCGCTACATCTACAACCTGGCCTCGCCGCCCTTCGTGCCGGTGGCGCGCGAGGTGGTCGAACGCTATGGCGACGACCTCATGGCGAACCCGGTCGGCACCGGGCCGTTCCGTCTGGGCGAATGGCGGCGCAGTGCGCGCGTGGTGCTGGAGCGCAACCCCGGCTACCGCGCGCCGGTTTACGACGAGCAGCCGCCGGCCGACGACCCGCGCTCGCAGGAGATCGCGCGCAAGCTGCGCGGGCGGCGCATGCCGTTCGTCGATCGGGTGGAGTTTCTCGTGATCGAAGAAAGCCAGCCGCGCTGGCTGGCGTTTCTGAACGGCGAGATCGACTACCTGCCGGGCATACCGGCGGAGTTCTCCAACGTCGCCATCCCCAATGGCGTGCTGGCGCCGAATCTGGCGCGCCGGGGCGTGGCGATGGACCGCATCCCGCTGGTGGACACGGTGTGCACGATGTTCAACATGGAGCACCCGATGGTCGGCGGCTACGCGCCGCACCAGGTGGCGCTGCGGCGGGCAATGTCACTGGGCTACGACATCGACGAAGAAATCCGCTCGATCCGCAAGGGCCAGATGCTGCCCGCCAACGGGCCGATCTCACCGCTCACCTACGGCTACGAAGCCGATTACGTGACGGAGGCGAGCCAGTTCGACCTGGCGCGCGCCCGTGCGCTGCTCGACACCTATGGCTACGTCGACCGCAATGGCGACGGCTGGCGCGAAAAGCCCGACGGCAGCGAACTCACCGTCGTGCAGGCCACCGGCAGCACCGCGCTCGATCGCCAGTACAACGAGCTGTGGAAAAAATGCATGACGCGGCTCGGGGTGAAGATCGAGTTCGACGTGAACCAGTGGCCGGAGCACCTGAAGTCCTCGCGCGCCGGCAAGCTGATGAGCTGGGGTGTGGCGTGGATTTCGTCCGTGCCGGACGGCGAGGCGTTTCTCGAACTCGGCTACTCGAAAAACAAGGGCCAGGCCAACCATGCGCGCTTCGACCTGCCGGCTTACGACGCGCTCTTCGAGCGGCAAAAGACGCTGCCCGACGGCCCCGAGCGGCTGGAGGTCATGCGCGAGATGAAGCGCCTGTTCGCCGCGTACACGCCGTACAAGCTGCACGGCCACCGGGTGTGCACGCATCTGACGCAGCCCTGGGTGATCGGCTTTCGCCGGCATCCGTTCATGGCCGCGTTTTTCCAGTACGTCGACGTCGACCCCGCCGCGCGCCCCGGCGCGTAACGCCGATGCAACATCGCTCGCGCCGCGACCTGCTGCGCGCCGGCGCGCTGGCGACGCTGCCGGCGCTGCCGCGGGCGGCGGCGGCGCGCGGTGCGGCCGACAACACGCTGCGGCTGGCCTTTCTGGCCGCCGAAACCGGCTTCGACCCCGCGCAGGTGCAAGACGCCTACTCGCGCCGCGTGATCATGC
>JAJTHJ010000351.1 GCA_021298875.1 Burkholderiales bacterium
AACGCGACGAGCTCGACGAAACCGCCTCTGCCGCCGACCCGCTGCAGCAGTTCGGCACCTGGCTCGAGCAGGCGCTGAGCGCCCAGTTGCCGGAGCCCAACGCGATGACGCTGGCCACCGTCGGCCCCGACGGCCGCCCGTCGACACGCATCGTGCTGATCAAGGGCTGCGACGCTCGCGGCATCGTCTGGTACACCAACTACGAGAGCCGCAAGGGCCGTGAACTGGCGGCGCAGCCGTTCGCGGCACTGCAGTTCCACTGGGTGGAGTTGGAGCGCGTCGTGCGCATCGAGGGCCGCGTGCACAAGGCCGGCGAGGACGAGTCCGATGCCTACTACGCCAGCCGCCCGCTGGCGTCGCGCATCGGTGCCTGGGCCTCGCCGCAGAGCGAACCGATCCCCGGCAAAGCGTGGCTGCTGGCGCGCGCCGCGGAGATGGGGCTGAAACACGGCCTGCACCCGGCGCGCCCGCCGCACTGGGGCGGCTACCGGGTCAAGCCGCAGGCAGTCGAGTTCTGGCAGGGGCGACCGTCGCGCTTGCATGATCGGCTGCTTTACACGCGAACCGATGACCGCTGGAGCCGTCAGCGGCTGGCACCGTAACCTAGCCTGTTTGCGCGGTGCCGCATAACGGCGATCACCCTGCGTAAGGACTATCATGAATCCCATCATCCTCAGAGGGGGGACTCATGAGCGAAGCAACGGTATCGGTGATCGTCATCGAGGACGAACCCGAATTCCGCCGCCGCTTTGCGCAAATCATCCAGGCCGAGTCGAGTATGCGGCTTGCCGGCGTTGCCGCGAACAAGCGCGAGGCGATCAACTTGATCGAAAACACGCAATTCGACGTGATGATGATCGATCTCGGCCTGCCCGATGGCAGTGGCATCGACCTGATCCGTCGCGTTTCGGAAAGGCAGCCCGACACGGACATTCTCGTGGTGTCGATCTTCGGCGACGAGCATCACGTGGTCTCGTCGATCGAGGCCGGCGCCACCGGCTATGTGCTGAAGGACTCCACGCCCGCGGATGTGATCGCCTGCATCAAGCTGCTGCGCGCCGGCGGCTCGCCCGTGTCGCCGGCGGTGGCGCGCAGCGTGCTCAAGGCGGTACGCCAGCGCAGCCAGGCCGCGCAGGCGGCAGTGACGCCGGAAGAGAACCCGTTGTCCCCACGGGAGACCGAGATCCTGCAACTGCTCGCCAAGGGCATGAGCTTCAACGAGATCGGCGACGTGCTGGCCATCTCGCCTCACACGGTGACCGCGCACATCAAGAAGATTTACCGCAAGCTGGCGGTGCACTCGCGCGGCGAGGCGGTGTACGAAGCCACCCAGATGGGCCTGTTGCGCGCTTGATCGCGCCCTCCGCTCGGCCGCGCGGATTGCGGTCATGATTCTCGCGATGCCGTTGCGTCGGCTGGTGCAGGTCGTTGCGGCGATTCTGCTAGGCGCCGCTGTGCTACCCGCGGGCGCGTCCGGGACCACGCGGCAGCATGCCGAGTGGACGGCCGTCGCACCCGGTACCGCGCCAGCCGCCGATGCCGAGTGGGCCGCAGTGGCACTGCCCGTTCTCTGGGCCGCGCCTGCAAACGGCGGCCCGTTACACGGGGCCGTGCTGCGGTTGAACTTTGACGTGCCGCAGCCTCCGCAGCGTCAACTCGGCCTGCTGCTCACGCAGCTGCCGACGGGTGGACGTGTCCGCGTGAACGGGCATTTGGTGGGCGACATTGCCACCGACGACGAGGGCCGCGAGGCGATGTGGCGGCGGCCCTTCCTGTTCCCGCTGGCCGCGCCCGTGCTGGCCACCGGCCGCAACACTGTGACGATCAAGATCGCCTATGGCGACGGTACGCATCGCGTCGGCGAGATCGTGGTCGCGCCGGTGGACCAACTCACCGGCGCTCGCGACCTGCGCTATTTCTTCACCAACACGGTGCCGTGGATCGGCGCCACGTTGGCTGCGCTGATCGCCCTTTTCTTCGGTCTGCTGCTGTTGCGCCGGCCGGACGGCCTGCTGGCGCTGCTGGCGATTGCTGGCGTGCTGTGGTTGGTCTACAGCGCTCTATTGCTGCTCGAACTGCATCCGGCATGGCTGCACCCGGTCCTGATCGCGCTGTGTTCCGCCGGTCTGGGCGGGTTCATGGCGGTGACCGCCATCACCTTGATGCGGCTGGCGCATCGGCGCCTGCTGCGTGCTGAGGCGGCCTTATGGATTTTCACCGCAGCCGGCCCGACTCTGATGTTGGCCACACGGGCGACCAGCGACGCCGCGCTGGCCGGCGCTTGGCTCGTGGGTCTGGCCGTGGCCCTTGCTGCGACGCTGCTGTACGCCGGACAGCGGCGCCTGCGTGGCAACGCGGCTCCGGGCGGGGCGCTGCTCGCGGCGACTGCACTACTCGTGCTCGCCGCGGTTCATGACGGCGCGCTGACGCTGGGCCTACCGATCGGCACCGACCTGCCGCTGCTGCCGGTCGCCGGCCCCCTGGTGTTGGTCGCCCTCGCCACGCCGCTCGTGGATCGCTTTTTCCGCGCCCTCAGGGAGGCGGAGACCGCACGCAGCGAAATGGAGAGCCGTGTGCGCGAGCGCGAGCAACTGCTCAAGCGCAACTTCGAGTGGCTGCGCGAAAGCGAGCGCGCGCAAGCCCGCAATCAGGAGCGGCAGCGGATCATGCAGGACATCCACGACGGCCTGGGGTCGCAGTTGCTGTCGGCCCTGATGCTGGTCGAGCGGCGCGCCCTGTCCAATCGGCAGGTCGCGCAACTGTTGCGCGAGTCGATCGACGACCTGCGGCTGGCCATCGACGCCATTGCTTCGGAAGAGGCCACGCTGGCCGACGCCTTGGGCAACCTGCGGTTCCGCATGGAGCCGCGACTGCGCGCCGCAGGCATCGGCCTGGCGTGGGATGTGCGCGGACTGCCGGCCGAACTGCAACTCGATCCTGGCGTGGTGCTGCCGATCCTGCGTATCGTGCAGGAGGCGCTGACCAATGCCCTGAAGCACAGCAGGGCACGCGCTGTCCGCGTTGAGGCGCGGGTCGACGGCCGGGATGCCGACCGGTTCTTGCGTGTCCGCGTCACCGACGACGGCCGCGGCATCGGCGATGAGGGCGTGCGCGGCCGCGGGTTGCTCAATATGCGTAGCCGCGCCGCAAAAATCGGAGCGCAGTTGTCGCTGACCAGTGCGCCGGGCGCGGGTACGACGGTCGCCGTCGATCTGAAGCTGGCCGCGGAACCGGGGCCGCGCGCCGGCGAGCCAAGCAAGCTCAACACCAACGTCATACTCGAGCAGGCGCGGCGGTTGTGAGCGACCGCATGACGCTGGGGTTCGCGGACGATCCCGCGCCGGCGCGCATCAAGGCGGCGTTGGCGGGCGACGACCTGCTGCGTCTGGGCCGCCGGCTGCCGCACGGCGTCTACCTGGGCACCTCGTCGTGGAGTTTCCCCGGCTGGCGCGGCCTCGTTTACCGCGACGACCGGGCGGAAGCCGATCTGGCGCGCCATGGCCTCGCTGCCTACGCCCAGCACCCGGTGCTGCGCGCGGTGGGACTGGATCGCAGCTTCTATCGGCCACTGGCGCAGAGCGACTATGCGCGCTACGCGGCGCAAGTGCCGGCAGCGTTTCGTTTCCTGATCAAGGCGCCCGCGGCCGTGACCGACGCGGTCGTCCGCGGCGATGGCGGCGCACCCGCGGCGGACAACCCGCACTTTCTGGACGTTGCTGCGGCGACCGAGAACTTCGTGCTGCCGGCCCTTGCCGGCTTAGGCGAGAAGGCAGGTCCGCTGGTGTTCCAGTTGTCGCCGCTGCCCCGCCCCCGGTTGCGGGGCGAAGCGCTGGTGGCGCTGGTCGAGCGGCTCGGCGCCTTCTTCGCGGCCTTGCCGCAAAGCGTTGACGGCCGCGCGCCGCTATACGCGCTCGAACTGCGCAACGGCGAACTCATGACGCCGCGTCTGGTGCGCACGCTGCGCGCTACCGGTGTGCGGCTTTGCCTCGGACTGCACGCGAAAATGCCCGATGCGCTGCGGCAAAGCACCGCGCTGCGGGCGATGGACGCCAGCGACGACGACGGCGAGGCCTGGCGGCTCAAGGGGCCGCTGGTGGTGCGCTGGTCGCTGCACGCGGGTCTGCGCTACGAGGAGGCGCGCCAGCGCTACGCGCCGTTCGACCGGCTGATGGACGTGGACGTGTTCACCCGCGGCACGCTGGCGCACTTGATCCACGTCGCCCAGCGCAGCGGCCAGCCCGCCTACGTCATCGTCAACAACAAGGCCGAAGGCAGTGCGCCGCTGACCTGCATCGAGCTGGCGCGCGCCGTGGTTGGCGACTGATTCAGCGCCTACCAAACCAAGTGATGGACAAGACCGCCCGAAGCGCGTATGTTTCGCTCCGCTTTCGGTTTGGTTCGTCAGTCCCTCGGTTCGTCGCCGGCCTCGTCCTGTGTGCCGTGCCCTGTTTCCCGGCAAGTCGACCTTGATCGCAGGCACGCAGCGGCGCTTTTGCGGCTGCGCATTTTTGTACTTTTCTCTTTCAAGGACGTTTTGCAAATGGCACAAGGTACGGTCAAGTGGTTCAACGAGTCCAAGGGTTTCGGTTTCATCGCGCCCGACGACGGTGGCAAGGATCTGTTTGCGCACTTCTCGCAAATCCAGGGCAATGGCTTCAAGACCCTTAAGGAAGGCCAGAAGGTCGAATTCGAAGTGTCGCCGGGCACCAAGGGCCCGCAAGCCACTCAGATCAAACCGCTGTAAACCGCGGTTCGCTCTGAAGCAAAACGGCCACCTGCGGGTGGCCGTTTTGTTTTTCTACGTCCTCTTGCGCTTGGCGGCAAAAGTCTTGCGGAACTTCTCCACCTTCGGCGCGACCACGAACATACAGTAGCCCTGCGCCGGATTGTGGCGGAAGTACTCCTGGTGGTAGTCCTCGGCGCGGTAGTACGCAGGCGCCGGTTCTACTTCGGTGACGATCGGCGCGGCATAGTGCGGCGCCGCCTCGGCGATCGTGTCCTGCGCGATGCGCCGCTGCTCCTCTGAGTGGGTATAGATCGCCGAACGGTACTGGGTGCCGACGTCGTTGCCCTGGCGGTTGCGCGTGGTCGGATCGACGATGGCGAAGAAAATCTCCAACAACTCGCGGTACGACACGCGCGCGGGGTCGAACTCGATGCGCACCACTTCGGCGTGTCCGGTGGTGCCGTCGCAGACTTGTCGATAGGTCGGATTCGGCACTTGGCCGCCGGCGTAGCCGGACTCGACGTCGACCACACCTTGGACCTCCTCGTACACCGCCTCCAGGCACCAGAAACAGCCGCCAGCCAGCGTGGCGAATTCGTGGCCGGGGCGGGGCGTGTCGCCTAAAGGATGTTTGATCGACATGGCAAGCTTCGCCTACAAGATGGCAGGTTTGTTGGACAACTCGTTCGGGTTGGACTCGCCCGCTGCCAGCGGAAAGTGTGTGGCCAGTTTGGCGCCTACGGCCTCGACCGCGGCGACCACACCGCCCGCGTAGTCGTCGGCGCGGAAACGCGCGCGCATCGCCTCGCAAATCGCCTCCCACTCCGCGTGCGTCACGTGGCGGGCGATTCCGCGATCGGCAACGATCTCGATGGCGCGGTCGGCCAGATCGACGTAGATCAGCACACCGTTGTTGTGCTCGGTGTCCCACACGCGCAGTTTGGAAAAGACCATCGCTGCGCGCTGGCGCGCCGGCGCGTTTCGGCGCAGGTACGACCACGGTAAGGCCGATTCCACCGCAAAGCGGATCTCGCCGCTGTGCGTCTTTTCGGACTCGGCGATCGCCTGCTGGATACGCTCCAGCGCCGCGTCCGGAAACGCGCGCTTGACCGCCAGCGGCGTGATCGACCAGTGCTTGAACCAGCGCTTGATGCTCATCGTTGCCTACCAGCTTCCACCGCCGCCGCCGCCGGAGAAATCGCCGCCGCCGCCGGAGGAAAATC
>JAJTHJ010000179.1 GCA_021298875.1 Burkholderiales bacterium
AAGACCTGCCGCTGGAACTGCGGCAGGAGGCAACGCAACCGGCGCCGATCAGTGCGCCACCGGCCTCGGGGGCGACGCCGGTACTCGTGGCCGAAGCCGCGGTGCACGGCTGGGCCTCGGCGCTGGCGGCCGAAGTCGAGCGGCGGCTCGCCGCCGGCGACCGCGCGATCATGGACACGCTGACACGCGAGTTCGAGGCCACCGTGATCCGCATGGCGCTCAAGCGCTGCAAAGGGCGCCGCATCGAGGCAGCAGGCAAACTTGGCCTCGGTCGCAACACGATCACGCGCAAGATTCAGGAACTGAGCCTGGAGGACTGATCCGCTTCTTCGCCAGGGCGGCGCAGCGGCGGCGCAGCCCAGGGGGCGCCCGTCCCGCATACCTGCAATCTGTCCCGACTACGCGCGGTTCGTCGCACGGCGCGCAGCTGGCGCCGCGTCGGCCTCCATAATCCGCTCCAATACGAATTGGGTGCTTGCCCATAAGGCGCACCGATCGGGGGACCGGGTGAAACGCAAGCTCGTAGGGGTCGTGGCCGCAGTGGCCGTGCTGGCGCTGGGCGCCGGCGCCGCAATCTTCTTGATCCGAGGCCAAGGCCCGGCGCCGCAGGCCGAGGCCAAGAAGGAAGCGCCGCCGCTGGAGTTCGCCGCGCGCGACATGGTGCAGGTCACACCCAAGGCGCTCGCCGTCGAACTCGCGTTGCCGGGTACCGTGCAGGCGGTGTCGCAGGCCACCGTGCGGGCGAAACTCTCGGCCGAGGTCAAGCGCGTGCTGGTGCGCGAGGGCGAGCGCGTCGCGGCCGGCCAGGTGGTCGCCGAGTTCGACACTGCGCCGGTGCGCGCGCTCGAAGCGGAGCGCGTGGCCTCGCTGGAGGCTGCGAAGGCGCAACTCGCGCAAACCGAGCGCACGCGGCAGGTCAACGCCGCGCTGGTCAAGCAGAACTTCATTTCGCAAAACGCCTTCGACACGGCGGACGCTGCGCACCGCGCGCAGGCGGCCGCGGTCGCCGCGGCGCAGGCGCAACTCGATCAGACGCGGTTGCAACTGGCCGACGCGGTGGTGCGCGCGCCGATTGGCGGCATCGTCGCCAAGCGCAACGTGCAGCCGGGCGAGAAGGTGAGCTTCGACGCGCCGCTGCTGTCCATCGTGGACTTGTCGCAACTCGAAGTGCAGGCGCAGGCGGCCGTGGCCGACGTGGCGCGGGTCGAGCGCAGCCAGCCGGTCGAGGTCGAGGTCGAAGGGCTGCCCGAGCGGCGCTTTGCCGGCAAGGTCGAGCGGATCAACCCGAGCGCGGAGCCGGGCACGCGCAGCATCTACGTTTACGTGGCGCTGGCCAATGAGGATTCGGTGCTCAAGGCCGGCATGTTCGCCCGCGTGCGGTTGCGGCTGGCGGGTGGGCGCGAGGTGCCGGCGCTGCCGGTCTCGGCGGTGCGCAGCGACGGCGCGCAGTCGGTGGTCTGGACCATCGTCGACGGCAAGCTGGTGCGCCGCGTGGTCACGCTGGATGCGCGCGATGAGCGCGCACAGTGGGTCGAGATCGTCGAGGGCCTGCGCCCTGGCGACTCGGTGATCGCCACCCGTTTCGACAATCTGCGCGAGGGTATGACCGCGCGCGTGGTCGAACTGGCGGGCGAACGCAAAGTGGCCGGGCCGGATCGGCCGGTCGTGGCGAACTGAGGGCGCCGCCATGTGGATGACCCGCGTGGCGATCGCGCATCCGGTCTTTGCGACCATGGTGATGGTCGCGCTGACCGTGCTCGGCATCTTCTCCTACGCGCGGCTCGGCGTGCAGCCCTTGCCCGACGTGTCGCCGCCGGGCCTGAGCATCTGGATCGCCTATCCCGGCGCCTCGCCCGAACAGGTGGAAAACGACCTGGCCAAGCCGGTGGAGAACGCCGTCAACACGGTGGCCGGCGTCAAGCGGCTGCTGTCGCGTTCCGACGAAGGGCGCTCGCTCACCTGGGTCGAGTTTCGGTACGACGTGGACATGACCCGCGCCACGCAGGAGGTGCGCGACAAGCTGGCGCAAATCCGTGCGAGCTTCCCGCGCGAGGCCAAGGACCCGGTGGTGCAGCGGATCAACGCTGAGGACCAGGAACCAGTCGCCACCTTTGCGCTGCTGTCGGGCACGCGCACGCCGCGCGAACTGACGCTGTTGGCCGAGCAGGTGGTGCAAAAAGGCTTCGAGCGCGTCAATGGCGTGGGGCGGGTCGAACTGTCCGGCACGGTGACGCGGCAGGTGCAGGTGCGGATCGACCCGGCGCGGCTCACGGCGCTGGGTCTGACCGTCGACCAAGTGCTCTCCGCGCTGCGCACCGCCAACGTGAGTGTGGCGGTGGGCACGGTCTACAACGCCACCGCCGAGAACATTGTCCGCGTGGATGGGCGGCTGGTACGGCCCGAGCAGTTCGAGCACATCATCGTCGCCCGCCGCAACGGCGTGCCTATTCTGCTGTCGCAAGTCGCACGCGTGATCGATGCCGAGCGCGAGGCGCTGTCGCTGTCGCGCGTCGATGGCCAGCCGGCGAATGGCGTGCGCGTATGGAAGGCGCAGGACGCCAACATGGTCGAAGTCGGCCGCGAGTTGAAGACCGCGGCCGAGGGCATCCGCAAGCAACTGCCGTCCGGCGTCGAACTGAAGTTCATGTGGGCGGAGTCTGACTTCGTCGAGCAGTCGGTCGACAACGTCAAGCGCACCATTGTCGAAGGTGCGCTGCTGACCGTGCTGATCGTCTTTCTATTTCTCGGCTCCTGGCGCAGCACGGTCATCACCGGCTTGACGCTTCCGATCTCTGTGATCGCGACCTTCATCGCGCTCTATGCATTGGGCTTCACGCTCAATTACATGACGCTGATGGCGCTGTCGCTGGCGATCGGGCTGCTGATCGACGACGCCATCGTCGTGCGCGAGAACATCGTCCGTCACCTGCGCATGGGCAAGGACCACGTGACCGCCGCGCGCGAGGGCACCGACGAGATCGGCCTGGCCGTGCTTGCGACCACGCTGTCGATCGTCGCCGTGTTCGTGCCAATCGCGTTCATGAGCGGGCTGGTCGGCAAGTTCTTCCACTCCTTTGGCCTGACGGTGGTGGTCGCGGTGCTCCTGTCCATGTTCGTAAGCTTTACGCTCGACCCGATGCT
>JAJTHJ010000192.1 GCA_021298875.1 Burkholderiales bacterium
CGCCAGCCAGCCGGCCAGCCGGCCGGAGGCATGGTGCAGGTCGCGCCAGCTGTAGCGCAGGCCTTCGGGCGTCTCCAGCGCGGTCTGCGCCGGATCGCGCGGCATGCGCGACTCGATCAGCGCGTAGAGGTTGTGGTTGTTGCTCATGGGGGCCGATGATCGCAAGCCGCGCAGCGTGGCGCCAGCCCTTGACAAGTGAAAAGGATCGCGCTGCGTGCTGGGTGAAGGCGGCTACGGCGCCGATGAGCTACGCCCAGCGCACGAGCCATCGCTCCGGGCGAAGCTCATGGCGGCGCCAGCCGCCTTCACAGCCGGCGTCTTTGGCCGGCGGCAGCCGGCCTTCACTCAGTCCAGTTTCGCCCCGCTCGCCGTGGTCACCACCGCCCAGCGCTTGATCTCGGCGTTGAGAAACTGCGCAAACTCGGCCTGCGTCATGGTCGGGATGTCAGAGCCGTTGTTGACCCAGGCCTCCTTGACCTCGGGGCTGGCCAGCGCCTTGGCCACTTCTGCCTGCATCCGCTCGATGATCGGCTGCGGTGTGCCCTTGACTGCCCAGATGCCGTACCAGGTCGAGACGTTGTAGTTCGGAAGGCCCGCTTCGGCGGCGGTCGGCACGTTGGGGAAGGCCGGCGAGCGCTTGGGCGAGGCCACCGCCAGCGCCTTGATCCGCCCGCCGCGGATGTGCTGGGCCGACGAGCCCAGTCCGTCGAACATCAGATCGACGTTGCGGGCGATCAGGTCCTGCAACGCCGGCCCGGCGCCGCGGTAGGGAATGTGCACGATGAAGACACCCGCCTGCTGCTTGAAGAGTTCGCCGGCCAGGTGGTGCGACGTGCCGTTGCCGGCCGAGCCGTAGTTGAGCTTGGCCGGGTTTTTCTTCAGGTAGTCGATCAGCGCCTTGACGTCGTTGGCCGGCACCCGGTGCGGATTGGCGACGATCACCTGCGGCGGATTGGCGATCATCGCCACCGGGACCAGATCGCGCTCGATGTCGTAGTCGAGCTTGGGGTAGAAGCTCGGCGCGATCACATGGTGCACGGCGCCCACGAACCAGGTGTAGCCGTCGGGCGCCTGCTTGGCAGCGAAGGACGCCCCGACCGTGCCGCCGGCGCCGCCCTTGTTGTCGATGATGACCTGGCGGCCCAACTGCTTGGACAGTTGCGCGGCCAGCGGCCGAGCAAAGGCGTCGGTGCCGCCACCGGGCGGGAACGGCACGACCAGCGTGACCGGCTTGGCCGGCCAGTCCTGGGCAACGGCGGCGGCCGGCGCCAGCACGCAGGCCAGCAGCGCCAGCGCGGCGCGCAGCGGGGAAAACGACATGACTTGCTCCTTGGAAAGTTACCGGCGCCGCTTGACGGGCGCCTGGGACGCGGGTTCCGCCGCCGGCTGGCGACGGGCACGCGACTCGAAGTAGACCATCAAACCGACCCCGGCGACAACCATCGGCAGCGAGTACCACTGCCCGGCGGACAGACCCAGCGGCAGCGTGCCGTAGAGCAAATCGGGCTCGCGGAAGAACTCACCGACGATGCGCAAGCTGCCGTAGCAGATCAGGAACATGCAGCCGACCACACCCGCGGTACGCGGCTTGCGCGAGAACCACCAGAGGATCGCCCACAGCAGCAGCCCTTCGAGCGCCGCCTGATACAACTGCGACGGATGGCGCGGCAGCCCATCGCGCGCACCAGGGAGGATCATCGCCCAGGGCACGCTGGCGGGGTCGGCCACGCGGCCCCACAGCTCGCCGTTGATGAAGTTGCCGATGCGGCCCGCCGCCAGCCCCGGCCCGACCAGTGGCACCACGAAGTCGCACACCCGCAGGAAGGACTTGCCGCGGCTGCGCGCGAAGAGCCACATCACCAGGATCACGCCCAGGATGCCGCCGTGCGAGGCCATGCCGCCCTTCCAGATGGCAAACATTTCGAGCGGGTTGTGCCACAGCATCTGCGGCTCATAGAACAGCACGTGGCCCAGCCGCCCGCCGACCACCGCGCCGACCACGCCCCAGAACAGCAGATCGTCCACGTCCGCCTTGCTCATCCCGCGCCAGGCGTCGCGCGCGCGCACGTGGCCCAGCCACAGGAACATGGCGAAGCCCACCAGGTACATCAACCCGTACCAGCGGATCGCCAGCGGCCCGATTTGCAGGGCGATGGGGTTGAGGTCGTGGACGTACATCGGCGGCGGCGCGGCTATCTACAATCGCTGCATTCTAGGGAGAGCCTCACGATGCCGCACAACGACCGCTCGATGAACGTGACCCAGGGTGTCGCTCGCTCGGCCAACCGCGCGATGTACTACGCGATGGGCTACAAGGACGAAGACTTCGACAAGCCGATGGTCGGGGTGGCCAACGGCCACTCGACGATCACGCCCTGCAACTCCGGCCTGCAGAAGCTCGCCGACGCGGCAATCGCCGCGATCCACGCCGAAGGCGGCAATTCGCAGGTCTTTGGCACGCCGACGATTTCGGATGGCATCGGCATGGGCACCGAGGGGATGAAGTACTCGCTGGTGAGCCGCGAGGTGATCGCCGACGCCATCGAAACCTGTGTCAACGGCCAGTGGATGGACGGCGTGATCGTCATCGGCGGCTGCGACAAGAACATGCCGGGTGGCCTGATGGCGATCATGCGCTGCAACGTGCCGGCCATCTACGTCTACGGCGGTACCGTCAAGCCGGGCCACTACAAGGGCAAGGATCTGACCATCGTCTCGGCCTTCGAGGCGGTCGGTGAGTTTTCGGCGGGGCGGCTTTCCGAAACCGACTTCAAGGAGATCGAGCGCCGCTGCATCCCCGGCTCCGGTTCCTGCGGCGGCATGTACACGGCCAACACGATGAGTTCGTCGTTCGAGGCGCTGGGCATGTCGATGTTGTACAGCTCGACGCAGGCCAACCCCGATCAAGACAAGGTAGACAGCGCGGCCGAAGCCGCCGGCGTGCTGATGCGCGCGATCCGCGCCGGCCTGAAGCCCTCGCAGATCGTCACCCGCAAGTCGATCGAAAATGCGGTGAGCCTGATCATGGCGGTCGGCGGCAGCACCAACGCCGTGCTGCATTACCTCGCCATCGCGCACTGCGCCAGCATCGACTGGACCATCGACGATTTCGAACGCATCCGCCGCCGCGTGCCGGTGCTGTGCGACCTGAAGCCCTCGGGCAAGTACGTGGCGACGGACTTGCATCGCGCCGGCGGCGTCCCGCAGGTGCTGAAGATCCTGCTCGCCAACGGCCTGCTGCATGGCGACTGTATGACGATCACCGGCCGCACGATGGCCGAAGAACTCGCCAATCTGCCCGCCGTGCCGCGCGCCGACCAGGACGTGATCCGCCCGTTCGACCAGCCGCTGTACGCGCAAGGGCACCTGGCGATCCTGAAAGGCAACCTCGCGCCCGAAGGCTGCGTAGCCAAGATCACGGGCCTGAAGAACCCGGCGATCACCGGGCCGGCGCGCGTGTTCGATTCCGAAGACGCGGCGATGGCCGCGATCATGGCCGACCAGATTCGCCCCGGCGACGTGCTGGTGATCCGCTACGAGGGCCCGAAGGGCGGCCCCGGGATGCGCGAGATGTTGAGCCCCACCTCGGCCCTGATCGGCAAGGGCTTGGGCGAAAGCGTGGGCCTGATCACCGACGGGCGTTTTTCCGGAGGCACTTGGGGCATGGTGGTCGGCCACGTGGCGCCGGAAGCCTACGTGGGCGGCAACATCGCGCTGATTGAGGAAGGCGATTCGATCACCATCGACGCGCACCAGTTGCTGCTGCAATTGAACGTCGATGAGGCCGCCCTCGCCCGCCGCCGCGCCGCCTGGAAACAGCCGGCCCCGCGCTACACCAAGGGCGTGCTCGCCAAGTTCGCCAGGCTGGCCACCACCGCCAGCCGTGGTGCGGTGACCGACGAGAAACTCTTCTGACGGTCGCTCGTGTGCCGTTGCTGCGGGCGGACGACTACTTGCGAATGCGAATCACCGTCTTGCGCCCGAAGGCCTTGCGAATGCGCTCGCGCTTGGCCTTCTCGACATCGTCGATGGCTTTCTTGCGATCCAGTCCGAGCCGCTCCTCGATCTGAAACCAAACGAAGGCGAGCGCAAATGGCAGCGCGATCCACCACCAGGACAGATCGGCAAACACCGCGATCTGCGCCAGCTTCAATCCGATCAGTATCACCCCGAGCCACACCAGCCACATCGCACACACACCTTTGCATCGCCAACGGCTCGGGGTTATCCCGCAATTCGCGGGCCACGTCAACCGCGGACGCAGCCAGCCGTTAGAATCACGCGCATTGCGATTGACGTATTTCGTCACCGCTGCAGTTCACTTGCCGGAGTCTCCATGCTCAAAGCCTTCATCTTCGCCGCCGGTGCGCTCGCCGTAGCGGGTGCTGCTTCGGCGCAGTCCGCCGAAGAGCTCGCCAAGGCCAAGAATTGCTTGGCCTGCCATCAAGTCGACAAGAAGCTCGTCGGCCCGTCGTATAAGGAAATCGCGGCAAAGTACGCTGGCCAGAAGGACGCAGCCGCCAAACTGGCGACCAAAATCCGCGCCGGCGGCGTCGGCGTCTGGGGCCAGGTGCCGATGCCCGCCAACCCGCAGGTCAACGAGAAAGAGGCGGAAACACTTGCGCGCTGGGTTCTCAGCCTCAAGTAAATACGCCATTCGCTTTCGGGGCGCCCGAGCGGGCGCCCTTTTCACATCCCCACCGTAAGAGGAGTTTTTCCGATGAAACGTCAAATCCAACTGGCAGCGCTGACCGTCGCCGCCGCCGCAGTGCTCGCCGCCTGCGGCAAGAAGGAAGAGCCGGCCAATAAGGCCGAGGCCGCGCCGCCGCCCGCGGTCGCCGTGATCAAGATCGGCCACGTGGCACCGCTGACCGGCGGCATCGCCCACCTCGGCAAAGACAACGAAAACGGCGCGCGTCTGGCCGTCGAAGAAATCAACGCCGCCGGCGGCATCAAGATCGGCGACAAGACCTTCAATCTCGAGCTGGTGCCCGAGGACGACAAGGCCGACCCGAAGGAAGGCACTGTCGCCGCGCAGAAGCTGGTCGATGCCGGTGTCGCCGCCGTGGTCGGGCACCTGAACTCGGGCACCTCGATCCCGGCGTCGAAGATCTATGCCGATGCCAATGTGACGCAGATTTCGCCCTCGGCAACCAACCCCAAACTGACCGAGCAGGGCTTCAAGACCACCTTCCGCGTGGTCGCCAACGACAACCAGCAGGGCGCGGTGCTCGCCAACTACGCTGCCGAGACCCTGAAGGCCAAGACGATTGCCATTGTCGACGACCGCACCGCCTACGGCCAGGGTCTGGCCGATGTGGTCGAGCGCGTAGCCAAGGAAAAAGGCCTGAAGGTCGTGGCGCGCGAGTTCACCAACGACAAGGCGAC
Source organism: Burkholderiales bacterium (assembly GCA_021298875.1). Classification (GTDB taxonomy): domain Bacteria; phylum Pseudomonadota; class Gammaproteobacteria; order Burkholderiales; family Burkholderiaceae_F; genus JAJTHJ01. The sequence goes on from JAJTHJ010000192.1 coordinate 5,389, forward strand.
CGACTTCAACGCCATTTTGACCAAGATCCGCGGCACCAAGCCCGACGTGATCATGTACGGCGGCATGGACGCCACCGCCGGCCCGATGGCCAAGCAGATGAAGCAGTTGGGCATCAAGTCGGTGCTGCTGGCCGGCGACGGCGTGTGCTCGCCGGAGTTCATCAAGCTGGCCGGCGACGCCGCTACCGTCCTGCACTGTTCGATGGCCGGTGAGGCGGTCGAGAAGCTCGCCAAGGGTGCCGAGTTCGTCGACAAGTACAAGAAGCGCTTCAACGCCGACGTGCAGGTCTACTCGCCCTACAGCTACGACGCGGTCTACGTGATCACTGACGCGATCAAGCGCGCCGGCAGCGCCGACCGCGCCGCGATCACCGCCGCGATGCCCGCCACCGACTACCCCGGCGTGACCGGCACGATCGCCTTCGACGACAAGGGCGACATCAAGGGCGGCGCGATCTCGATGTTCCAGGTCAAGGGCGACAAGCTCGAGTACGTGTCGACCGTCCGCTGACCGATCGCATCGGTTTCGACAGAAAACGGCGCCTGCGGGCGCCGTTTTTTTCGCCTGCCGCAG
>JAJTHJ010000235.1 GCA_021298875.1 Burkholderiales bacterium
CGTCGCGATGCTGGTCGAAGCCGAGGAAGATGGTGCGGTTTTCCGCCCCCTCGACGACCTTGGCCGCCTGGCGCAGGCGCGCCAGATCCTGCGGCGGCGGGTCGAGCACGAAGTCGAGTTCGCCCGACAGCAGCGCGGCGGTGCGGGTCGGGTCGGACTTGATCGGCGTGTAGACGATCTCGGTCACGTTGCCCTTCTTGGTCGGCTTGCCCCACCAGTTGGGGTTTTCGACGAACATCGTGCGCACGTCCACCTCGCGCGACTTGAGCATGTACGGGCCGGTGCCGTTGGCGTTGCGCGCGGCGAAGGTCTCTTCCTTCTGCACGAAGTTCTGCGGCACAGAGACCTCGCGCTTTTCCGACCAGGCCTTGCTCATGATGCGCAGCTCGGGCAGCTGGCGCAGCAGCACCGGATTGGGGATGTTGGTGTAGATCAGCACGGTGTGGTCGTCCAGCGCGTGCGCGCGCTGGATGCCGGTGGTGTAGACGCGGAAGTTGGACGTCGGTGCCATCGCCCTCTCGATCGAGTAGACCACGTCGGCCGCGGTCAACGGCGTGCCGTCGTGGAACTTGACGCCCTTGCGCAGGTTGAAGCGGTAAATCAGCGGCGTTTCCTGCACCCAGGAGACGGCCAGCGCCGGCTCGAGTTCGAATTTGTCGTTGTAGTTGATCAGCGGTTCGTAGATGTAGCTGTTGGCGGTGTTGTTCAGGCCTTCGTTCTGCGCGCGCGGGTCGAAGGTCAGGATGTCGCCCTGGCTTGCCCAGCGCAGCGGTTTGGCCGCGGCCGGGGCGGCGGCCAGCAGCAGGCCGGCCGCGAGCGCCGTAGCGAGCAGGGTCGGCAGAGGTGTTCGCATCGTTGGATCCCTGTCGGGATGGATGTAGAAAACGGAAAAACGGATCACGGCCGCGCCGCGGCGCCCAGCGCGATGTCGCCGTAGAACGCCTCGGTCTTGCGGCCCGTGTTGTCGGTGTCGGTAAGGAAACCGACACCGACCAGCCGTCCGGGCGCCTCGCCGAAGGCGCGCCGGTAGTCGGCCGCGTAGTCGCGCTCGAACGCCTTCCACTTGCCGAGCCGGTCGTTGCCGCTGCCGGCCACCACCAGCTTCACGCGGCCGGTGTGTGCATTGTCGACGACGGTGCCGGCCGGCAGCTTGTTGTCCCAGCTGTAGACGAGCGTCGCATACGGCGGCACCTGGCCGGTCAGGGCGCGCGCGGTTTCCATCAACAGCAGCTCGCGTGCCGGCAGCTTGGCCGCGTCGCCGTCGAAGAACAGCAGCAGGCGCACCGGCGAGTCTTCGGCATGGCGGTCGGTGGCGTCGGCGCCGTCGATCAGATCGACCACCCGCCACTGCCAGCGCACCACCGGCGCGGTCGCCGGATCGACATCCAGCCGCTGGCGCAGGCCGGTGGCGGCGTTGTCGGCCACCGCATGCAACACGACCTGCCCATTGAGCGGGTCGCGCACCAGGTCGTAGCGCGTCGGCCGCTTGGCCGGGGTGATGATCCAGCGATGCCAGCCGCGCGGCAGCGCTGCGCCGGGCTCCGCCGTCGAGAACGACGCCACGGTGTCGGTCGGTGCGGGTTCCACGGGCGCCAGCGGCGCCGTGCTGCAACTGGCCAAGAGCAGCGCCGTCGCCGTGGCGAACGCGATTCTCAGCGCCGGGGCAGCCTTGGCGCGTGCGCTGCGTCGACTCCCCGGCGCTGACGCCGTCGGACCCACCATGCGGCGCCTGCTACTGCGCCGGCGCCGTGCTGCGGCGGCCGGTGCTGCCGGCGGCTTCCATCTCGCGGAAGCGGCGTGCGTCGGCGTCAAAGCCCTCGCCGATCCGCTGCATGTCGGCACGCGTATCGGCAATGATCCGGTCTTCCGCCTGGCTCAGCATGTCGTTATCGGCGTAGGCGCGCTTGAGCTTCTCGGGCAGGTCGCGCTTGGGGTAGAACTCTGCCTCTTGATCGAGCTTCTTGCGCTGCGCCTCCAGTTGCTGCTTGCGTACCTGCGCCCGGTCGATGGTGGCTTGCCGGCCGGCCAGCGCACGTGCGCGAGCCGCTTCGATCTGCGCGACGCTCGAGTAGGTGGCAAGCAGCGCCAGATCGCGCCGCGTCTGCTCGCGCTGCCGCTCGGCAGCTTCTTTCTGCCGCGTTTCTTCGGCGGCGCGCGCGGCGCGCTGCTCAGGCGTAGGCGGCGGCTCGATCACCCGCCGCAGCGAGCCGTCGGCGTTCAACTCGCGGATCTCGCGCCCCGCGCACTCGGGCGGCGGCCGGTCGGCCGTGATGCGTTTGCCGGCGGCATCGGTGCACACGAAGATCGACCGCTGCGCCAGCGCGGGCAGCGTCGCAGCGAGCAAGGCCGCGAGGCAGGCGGCCGCGGACTTAGGCGACGCCATAACGCTCCCGATAGGCGGCGATCGCCGATCGGTAAGGTGCGGCGCCCGCCGCCGCCGCCGCGGTGGAATCGACAAAGGCCAACAGGTCGGTGAGATCGGCCATCGCCAGCACTGGCATGCCGTACATCGCTTCGATCTCCTGCACTGCAGAGCGCGCCGACAAAGCATCGTCGGCGCCGGCGCGCTCCATCCGGTCCAGCGCGATCAGCACGCCCGCCGGGCGGGCGCCTGCGGCGCGGATCAGTTCGACCGACTCGCGCACCGAGGTGCCGGCGCTCACCACGTCGTCGACGATCACCACGTCGCCGGCCAGCGGCGCACCGACGATCGAGCCGCCTTCGCCGTGGTCCTTGGCCTCTTTGCGGTTGAAGGCAAACGGCAGATCGACGCCGCGGTCGGCGGCGGCGATCGCCGTGGCGGCCACCAGCGGGATGCCTTTGTAGGCCGGGCCAAACAGCATGTCGCAGCGCAACCGCCCGGCCTGCAGCGCGGCGAGCAGGGCCTGCGCGTAGAAGCGCCCCAGCGCCGCCAACCGTGCGCCACGATCGAACAGCCCGGCATTGAAGAAGTACGGCGACAGCCGCCCAGCCTTGGTCTTGAACTGGCCAAAGCGCAGCACGCCGCTGGTCACGGCGAACTCGATGAATTGCTGGCGTTGGGGTTCCATCGGCGGCGGCTGGCGCAAAGCGCCGCGATTATGCCCGCCAAAGCGGTCAAGCCCGCCGGCCCCACGGCGCGGCCGGCGGTCGGGCGCGCCGTGGGGCGGGACCATCGCCGGCGCCCGCCTACAACCAGAGCATCAACCCCGTCTCGAACGGATGCGTCAGCAGCGGATGCGCCGGGTAGGCGCGGATGCGGTAGTCGATCTTGCCGCACAGCCGCGGCGCCAGATCGAGCGTGTAGTGCCAGCGGCCGTCGGCGCCCATGGCGGCGGCCGGGGTCAGGCTCAGCGCGCGCGGAACGCCGTCCCGGCTGCGCGAGCCGA
>JAJTHJ010000242.1 GCA_021298875.1 Burkholderiales bacterium
AATCGAGGTAGAAGCTGCTGGCGTTCCTCTTGCCAGTCCCCGTCCAGATCTTGGCCCCCCTGGGCGCGGCCACGGCGAAGGCCAGATACAACGCCGCCACCAGCGCGATTAGCGACTGCCAGAAGTACTTCTCCTTCGCGCTCATCCCCTTGGGGTTGCGGTGCACGACCTTGCGGTAGTCGTCCACCCAGCCGACCCAGCCGAAGCCCAGCGTGACCAGCAGCACCACCCAGACGAAGCGGTTGCTGAGGTCCGCCCACAGCAGCGTCGTGATGGCGATGGAAATCAGGATCAGCACGCCGCCCATCGTCGGCGTGCCGCTCTTGGACAGGTGCGTCTGCGGCCCGTCCGTGCGCACCGCCTGGCCGATCTTCATCTCGGTCAGCTTGCGGATCACCCAGGGTCCGGCCGCCAGCCCGATCATCAGCGCCGTGGCCGCGGCCAGCACCGCGCGCAACGTCAGGTAGCCAAAGACGTTGAAGGCGCGGATGTCCTGCGCCAGCCACTGGAAGAGTTCAAGCAGCATGGCTGGCCTCCCGGTGCTGGCGCGCAATGCAGGGTGCCCTTTGCGGCGACGTGCCGAGTTCCGCCCCCACCCCAACCCGTCCAATCTCGGCCTTGCAAGGCCTCGCCGCTCCAGCGGCGCGAAGCTGCGCTTCACGAAACCCCGCTTCCGCCCCCTGCTTCGCAGGGGAGGGGGTTTTCTCCCTCCCCCGCCTGCGGGGGAGGGCTGGGGTGGGGGCGCTGGGCGCAGCCTGCGAAGTGCACTCAGCCATGCGCCTCCTCCATTGGTTGAACGGCCGCCAGCGCGCGCAGCACCCGCTCCATCTTCATGAAGCGCGACCCCTTGACCAGCACGGTGCCGCGGCTGCCGGCAAGCTGCGCGGCGTCGCGCGCCAGCGGCTCCACCGCCTCGTAGTGCCGCGCCCCCGCGCCGAACGCAGCCACCGTCTCGCGCGTGGCGCTGCCGAGCGCGAGTAATGCATCGATGCCGGCCTCGCGCGCGCAGGCGCCGATCTCGCGGTGAAACGCCGGCCCCTGCGCGCCCACCTCGCCCATGTCGCCCAACACCAGCACGCGCGGCGCCGGGCAGGCGGCCAACTGGTTGATGGCGGCGCGCACCGAGTCCGGGTTGGCGTTGTAGCTGTCGTCGATCAGCAGAGCGCCCGCAGCGGTGCGCAGCCGCACGCCGCGGCCCGCCACCGGCGCAAACTGCGTCAGCCCCTCGCAGATCGCCGCCAGCGGCACGCCGAGCGCCAGCGCGGTGGCGGTGGCGGCCAGCGCGTTGTGCACGTTGTGCTCACCGGCCACCGGCAGGCGCAGTTCGATCTCGCCCTGCGGCGTGGCGATGAAAAGCTCACTGTCCTCCGGCCGCAGCCGGTACGACGCGGTCACCGCCGCCTGCCCGTGGCGGGCAAAGTCGAGCACGCGGCGCGTGCCGAGCGCTTGCCGCCAGATTCCGGCGCAAGGGTCGTCGGCAGGGAACACGGCCACGCCCTCCGGCGGCAGCGCGGCAATCGCGCAGGCGTTTTCGCGCGCGGTGGCCTCCACCCCGTCGAGAAACTCCTGATGCTCGCGTTGCGCGTTGTTCACGAGCGCCACCGTCGGCCGCGCGAGCTGCGCCAGCCAGACGATCTCGCCCGCGTGGTTCATGCCGAGCTCGAGCACCGCGGCGCGGTGCTGCGCTTGCAGCTCGAAGAGCATCAGCGGCAGGCCGACGTCGTTATTGAGGTTGCCGCGGGTGGCGAGCCGCTTGCCCGCGCCATACGCCGCCGCGAGGATCGCCGCGACCATCTGCGTGACCGTCGTCTTGCCGTTGCTGCCCGCGACCACGGCGAGCGGCAGCGCGAAGCGCGCACGCCACGCAGCGGCCGCCTGTCCGAGCGCGCGGCGCGTATCGGGGACGATCAGCTGCGGCAAGGCTGCATCGACGGGCCGCTCGACGACCAGCGCGCCGGCGCCCGCGGCGACGGCCTGCGCGATGAAGTCGTGCGCATCGAAGCGTTCGCCGCGCAGCGCAAAGAACAGCGCCCCCGGCGCCAGCGTGCGCGTGTCGGTGCTCACGCGCTCGACGCGCAAGCTGCCGTCGCCACGCATTTCGGCCTGCGGGATGGCGCGGGCGAGGTCGGCGAGGGTCGTCATACGAGCGCTCCCAAAGCGCCGAGCGAGTTCGGCAACCCCAACACCGTCGCCCCGGCGAAAGCCGGGGCCCAGTGTCGTTTGCAGCAAAGCCGCTGGGCCCCGGCTTTCGCCGGGGCGACGGTGAGGCGAAGCGACGGTACGCGCCTCACGCCGGCACCCTCCTCGCATCCAGCGCCGCGCGCGCATGCTCGAGATCGGAAAACGGCAGCCGCCGCCCGCCGATCTCCTGGTACGGCTCATGCCCCTTGCCGGCGATCAGCACGATGTCCGCCGGCGCGGCCTCGGCGAGCGCATGGGCAATCGCCTCGGCGCGATCGACGATGCACTCCAACTGCCGCGCTCCGCGCGCGCCCGCCGCCACCGCGGTGACGATCTCATCGGGGACTTCGCTGCGCGGGTTGTCGCTCGTAATTACCACGCGGTCGGCGCCGCGCGCGGCCGCCTCGCCCATCGGCGCGCGCTTGCCGGGGTCGCGGTCGCCGCCGGCGCCGAACACGACCCACAACGCGCCGCCGCGCGCCCGCGCCGCCGGCCGCAGCGCGGCCAGCGCTTGCGCTAGCGCATCGGGCGTGTGCGCGTAGTCGATCACCGCCAGCGGCTCCTCCACGCCGCCGACGCGCTGCATCCGCCCCGGTGGCGGCACGAGCTTCGGCAACTGCCGGCAGGCGGCCTCGAAGTCCACGCCAGCCGCCAGCGCGCAGCCCAGCACGCCGAGCAGGTTGGCGACGTTGAACTGCCCGACCAGCGGCACGTCGATCCGCGCGCGCCGGCCGGCCGCCTCGACGGTGAAGGCCAGCCCGCGCGCGGTGGCGGCCACCTCGCTCGCCTGCACGCGCCACGCGACCGGCGCGTCGCCTGCGCCCGCCGCGCCATAGCCGATCACCTCCACCCCGCCGCGCGCCGCCAGCCGCCGGCCCATCGCGTCGTCGAGGTTCAGCACGGCGCAGCGCAGCCCCGGCCAGTCGAAGAGCCGGGTCTTGGCCGCTTCGTAGGCGGCCATCGTGCCGTGGTAGTCGAGGTGGTCGCGCGTGAGGTTGGTAAAGAGCGCCACGTCAAAGTGCGTGCCCGCCACGCGGCCCTGATCGAGTCCGATCGACGACACCTCCATTGCCACCGCCTGCGCGCCGGCCGCGCGCAGCCGGTGCAGTTCGCGTTGCAGCGACACCGCATCGGGCGTGGTGAGCGCGGCGTCGCGCCACTCGCCGCCGGGAAAGCCGCTGCCCACGGTGCCGATCGCGGCGCAGCGGGTGCCGCTGGCAGTCAGCAACTGCGCGATCCACTGCGAGCAGGAGGTCTTGCCGTTGGTGCCGGTGACGCCAAACATCCGCAGCGCCGCGCTGGGGGCGCCGTAAAACGCGGCGGCGAGTTCGCCGGCGCGCGCGGCGAGATGCGGCAGCGGCAGCACCGGGCAGGCCGCTTCGCCGCGCCAGCCCTGCGCTTCGACCACCGCGGCGGCAGCCCCGCGCGCGACCGCGGCGGCGATGTAATCGCGGCCATCGACCCGCGCCCCCGGCAGTGCGACGAACACGTCGCCCGCGGCGACCTGCCGGCTGTCCAGGTGAAGGTCGCGCGCGGCCGGCGCATGCTGGCGCAGCCGGGCGAGCGCGTCGGTGAGCCAAGGCGCGTTCATCGGCACACCCCCCGCGCTGCGCGCTGCGGGATGGGCGCTTGGGAGCGGCCCGGCGCGCTCATGGGCAAACCCTCCGCGCTGCGCGCTGCGGGATGGGCGCTTGGGAGCGGCCCGGCGCGCTCATGGGCAAACCCTCCGCGCTGCGCGCTGCGGGATGAACGCTTGGGAGCGGCCCGGCGCGTTCATCGCGCCTCCCGCAGAGCGACGGTGACCGGTCGCGCCGGCGTACCCGGCGCCGGGCTGGGCGGCACGGCGGCGTCCGGCATCACCGCCAGCGTGCGCAGCGCGCCGGCGGTGATCTGTGCAAAGACGGGGCCGGCCACGTCGCCGCCGTAGAAGACGCCGGCGCTGGGCTCATCGACCATCACCGCGACGACGATGCGCGGGTCGGACGCCGGCGCGAAGCCGGCAAACGAGGCCACGTACGCGTTGACGTACTGCCCGCCCTTGAGCTTGCGGGCGGTGCCGGTTTTGCCGGCCACCCGGTAGCCGGCGGTGCGCGCGCGCGGGGCGGTGCCTTCGGGGCTGGCGGCGGCTTCGAGCATGCCGCGCATCGTGCGTGCGGTGGCCGGGCTCAACACCTGCACCGAGGCCGGCGGCTGCGCCACGCGCGTGAGCGTCACCGGCACGAGGTCGCCGTCGCGCGCAAACACCAGGTAAGCGCGCGCCAGT
>JAJTHJ010000251.1 GCA_021298875.1 Burkholderiales bacterium
AAGACAAACTGACCACCAAGTTCCAGGAAGCGCTGGCCGAGGCGCAGTCGATCGCGGCCGGCAACGGCAACCCGTATATCGAGCCGGTGCACCTGCTGGCCGCGATGCTGCGCGCGCCCGACGGCGGCGCGCGCTCGCTGCTCGGCCGCGCCGGGGCGAATGCCAACGGACTGGCCACGGCGGCCGAAGCGGCGGTCAAGCGGCTGCCGCAGGTGCAGGGCGGCGACGGGCAGATCCAGGTGAGCCGCGACTTGATCGGGCTGCTGAACCAGACCGACAAGGAAGCGCAAAAGCGCGGCGACGCCTACATCGCCAGCGAGATGTTCCTGCTGGCACTGGCCGACGACAAGGGCGAGGCCGGTCGCCTCGCGCGCGAAAACGGCTTGACCCGCAAGGCGCTGGAAGCCGCCATCGAGGCGGTGCGCGGCGGCCAGAACGTCGGTAGCGCCGAGGCCGAAGGCCAGCGCGAGGCGCTGAAGAAATACACGATCGATCTCACCGAGCGCGCGCGGCAAGGCAAGCTCGACCCGGTGATCGGTCGCGACGACGAGATCCGCCGCGCGATCCAGATCCTGCAACGGCGCACCAAGAACAACCCGGTGTTGATTGGCGAGCCGGGGGTGGGCAAGACCGCCATCGTCGAAGGTCTGGCGCAGCGCATCGTCAACGGCGAGGTGCCGGATACGCTGAAGAACAAACGCGTGCTGACGCTCGACTTGGCCGCGCTGCTCGCCGGTGCCAAGTACCGCGGCGAGTTCGAAGAGCGGCTCAAGGCCGTGCTGAAAGAGATCGCTGCCGACGAAGGGCAGACCATCGTCTTCATCGACGAAATCCACACGATGGTCGGCGCCGGCAAGGCCGAAGGCGCCATCGACGCCGGCAATATGTTGAAGCCCGCGCTCGCCCGTGGTGAGCTGCATTGCGTGGGCGCGACCACGCTGGACGAGTACCGCAAGTACATCGAGAAGGATGCCGCGCTGGAGCGCCGCTTCCAGAAGGTGCTGGTGGACGAGCCGAGCGTCGAAAGCACCATCGCCATCCTGCGCGGCTTGCAGGAGCGCTATGAGCTGCACCATGGCGTGGAGATCACCGACCCGGCGATCGTCGCCGCGGCGGAGTTGAGCCACCGCTACATCACCGACCGCTGTCTGCCGGACAAGGCGATCGACCTGATCGACGAAGCCGCGGCGCGGATCAAGATGGAGATCGACTCCAAGCCCGAGGTGATGGACAAGCTCGACCGGCGCCTAATCCAGTTGAAGATCGAGCGCGAGGCGGTCAAGAAGGAGTCCGACGAGGCTTCGCGCAAGCGGCTGGAGCTGATCGAAGAAGAGATCAAGCGGCTGGAAAAGGAATACGCGGATCTCGACGAAGTGCTGCGCGCGGAGAAGGCCGCGGTGCAGGGCTCGGCCAACATCAAGGCCGAGATCGACAAGCTGCGCGTGCAGATGGTCGAGTTGCAACGCAAGGGCGCGCTCGACAAGGTGGCCGAAATTCAATACGGCAAGCTGCCCAAGCTGGAAGCGCAGTTGAAGGCGGCCGAGGCGGGCGGTGGCACGCAGGAGTTCAAGCTGCTGCGCAAGGAAGTCGGCGCCGAAGAGATCGCCGAAGTCGTGTCGCGCGCCACGGGTATCCCGGTCAGCAAGATGATGCAAGGCGAGCGCGAAAAGCTGCTCGGCATGGAGGAGTATCTGCACCGGCGCGTGGTCGGGCAGGACGAGGCGGTACGACTCGTGTCCGATGCGATCCGTCGCTCGCGCGCGGGCTTGTCCGATCCCAACCGGCCGTATGGCTCGTTCCTGTTCCTCGGCCCGACGGGGGTCGGCAAGACGGAGCTGTGCAAGGCGCTGGCGGAGTTTCTGTTCGACAGCGAGGAGCATCTGATCCGCGTCGATATGTCCGAGTACATGGAGAAGCACTCGGTCGCGCGGCTGATCGGCGCGCCGCCGGGGTACGTGGGCTACGAAGAGGGCGGGCAACTGACCGAACTCGTGCGCCGCAAGCCCTACAGCTTGATTCTGCTGGATGAAGTGGAAAAAGCGCACCCGGATGTGTTCAACGTGCTGTTGCAAGTGCTGGACGACGGCCGGATGACCGACGGCCAGGGTCGCACGGTGGACTTCAAGAACACGGTGCTCGTGATGACCTCCAACCTCGGCTCGCACGAGATCCAGCGGATGGCCGGGCAGGACTACGACCTCATCAAGGAAGCGGTGATGGGCGAGGTGCGCAAGAGCTTCCGGCCCGAGTTCGTCAACCGGATCGACGAGATCGTCGTGTTCCATGCGCTCGACGCGAAGAACATTCAGTCGATCGCCAGGATCCAGTTGCAACGGCTGGCACAGCGGCTCGCGGCGCAGGACATGCGGCTGGAGGTCAGCGACGCGGCGCTGGCGGAAATCGCCAAGGTCGGCTTCGACCCGGTCTACGGCGCGCGGCCGCTGAAGCGTGCGATCCAGCAGCAGATCGAAAACCCGGTCGCGCGGCGCGTATTGGAAGGCAAGATCGGACCGAAGGACGTCGTGCCCGTAGACTTCGTTAACGGAGGTTTCGTTTTCGATCGAGTCGTCCATTGATCCTCGGGTCCGCCGCGCTCGCGCGCGTGCTGCAAGCGGCCGGCGCCGACCGCGCCGCGCAGCGCGTGCTGGCGGCGGGTGTGCTGGTTGCGGCGGCGACCGATGTGGTCGTGTTCGTCGCCGCGCAGCGCGCGCTTGGCGGCCTGGAGGCAGCGCAGGCCCTGGCGTTTGCGGCCGCGACGGCGCTCGGCGCTCTGGCGACGGTCCGTGCCGCCCGCGGCGCCGCCCTGCATTGGCGCGTCGGCGCGGTTCTCTTCCTCCTGCTGCTTGCCTATGCGCTGCGCGCGGGTGTGCTGAGCCTGCTCGTCGGGCAGGGCGATTGGCCGGCAGCGCTGGCCATCTTGCCGTCCACGGCAGCGGGCGCGGCGGTGCTGCTCGCGGGCGGCGCGCTCTTTGCGGCGAGCACCCAGCCCTGGGCCGCGCAAGGCGAGCAGCGCTGGGTCGCTGCCGCCGCGTTTGCGCTGCTCTACAGCCTGGCGCTGCGACTCGTCTATCTGGGCCAGCTTGAACTGACACCGCAGGAGGCCTACTACTGGAACTTCGCCCGCCATCTGGACATCGGCTACCTCGACCATCCGCCGCTGGTGGCTTGGCTGATCGCCGCGTCCACGGCGCTCGGCGGTGGGGAGTTCTGGGTGCGGCTGCCGGCCGTCGCGTCGTCGCTGGTGGCGATCTACTTCGTCGTGCGTCTGGCGCGCGACGTGGGCGGTGCGTCGCTCGCCGCACGCAGCGCGCTGCTTGCCACGCTGCTGCCGTTTTTCTTCGGTATCGGCGCGATGATGACGCCCGATGCGCCGCTGACGGCCGCCTGGGCCGCGGCCTTGTACTTCCTGTACCGCGCGCTGCTGCGCGATGAGCATCGCGCCTGGCTCGGCGCCGGGGCCGCGATCGGCGCCGGCATGCTCGCCAAGTACACGATGATCCTGGTGCCGCTGGCGGTGCTGGCGTTCATGATCGTCGATGCCCGCGCGCGGCGCGCGCTCTTGTCTCCTGGGCCCTGGGCGGGGGCGCTGCTGGCGCTGGCGCTGTTTTCGCCCGTGGTGCTGTGGAACGTACAGCACGATTGGGCCTCGTTCACCTTCCAGGGCGCGCGGCGGCTGGCGACCGAGTCGAAGACCTTCGGCCTGCATCTGTTTGCCGTCTTTCTGCTGCTGGTGGTCACGCCGTGGGGCATCGTGGGGCTGTTCCGGGGCTGGGCGCGTGCGCGTCCAGCGGCCAGTGGCGAGGCGGTGGACCGCCGCGCGGCGCGGTTTCTCGCGCTCTTCGTGCTCGTGCCGCTGCTGCCGCTGGCAGTCACCAGCGTGTGGACCGAAACCAAGTTCCACTGGACCGGGCCGGTGTGGCTGGCGGCGCTACCGCTGATGGCCGTGACCTTCGCCGTCTCGGCGCGACCGGCTCGGATCGACCGACCCCTCGCGGCCAGCTGGCCGCCGCTGCTGGCGGCGCTGTTGTCGCTGTATGCGCTCTTGTTGTTCTACTACCCGGTGTACGGCATCGGCGGTCTGCACGCGCATCACCGCTACGTGGAAACCGGCTGGCGCGAGTTGAGGGCGCAGGTGCAACAGATCGAAGACCGCGTGGCCCAGGAGACCAGCCGGCGGCCGGCGGTGATCGGCCTGGACAAACACAACATGGCGAGCCAAATGGCCTACTACGACCCGCGCGGCGACGGCTATCGCGACACCGCCAGCCGCAACATCGTCTTCGACGAAGACGCGCTGATGTACGAGTTCTGGTTCTCGCCGCGCGACTTTGCCGGGCGGGACCTGCTGCTGGTGGCCTGCCGGCGAGAGCAGATCGAGGATGCGCGCCTGCCGGCGCGGGCGCAGCGTCTGGGGCCGGTCGAGGTGCTGGCCGCCGCGGGCGGCCGGCGCGAGTGCTACGCGCGAGTGCTGTACGGCTTCACGCCGGCGACACCATGAGAGGGCTTGCGAGGAAGTCGTAGCGAGCGACCCGAGGTCGCGCCGAGCAGCGGACACGGACAGAGGGGTACGTCGAGCAGCGCAGGCGTGAGGTCGGGGCGCGCAGTCGCTTTACTCGCGAGCTCAGATTCGCCGCTGCAGCCATAGGCGGATACGGTCGAACGTCCACAAGTCGTTGCTGACGAAATTGAACAGGCTGGCCACCACGATCGCGATGGCGTTGGCGATCAGGTAGTGGAAGTGCGCGACCAGCAGGTTGGACAGCACGAATTGCAGCGCGATGCCGATCCAGCAGGCGAGCGCGTATTGGCCGAACTGCAAGAGCAGCGCGCGGCCGATCAGCGCCCGCCGGTCGCCCCAGGTCCAGGCGCGGTTCCAGGTGAAGTTGTTGATCGTCGCGAAGAAAATGGCGAGTGCCAACGAGACGTTCAAACGCAAGCGGTCGGGCTCGACGGTGCGGAACAGCCACTCCTGCCCGGCGTAGACGACCGCCAGATTGACCACCGCACCGGAAGCGCCAACCAGCCCGAACTTGACGAAGCGCCACGGCACATAACGCGCCATCCACGGAGGAAAGCGGCAGCGGCGGCGCGGCGCGTCAGTCATCGGCTTGCGCCCTCTCCAGGGCAAGCAACTGCCGCGCCTTGGCGAGCACCGCCGCCGGTGCGATCTGCTTCAGGCATTGGTTGTCGCCGTCGCAAGGCGAGTTGCGGTGGTTGTACGCGGTCAGGCAGGGCGAGCACGGCAGCGCCCGGTAAAACACGTGCGCGTTGGGCGCGTGCGAGCCGTACAGCAACGGAG
>JAJTHJ010000102.1 GCA_021298875.1 Burkholderiales bacterium
ACCCGCTGCGAGCCGACGCACAAGGCGCGGATCATCGCCACCAACAACATCCTGAACGCCGTGTTCATGCTGGTGGCGGCGGCCTTCGGCGCGCTGGTGCTCGAGGGCTTGGGCTGGAGCATCCCGACGCTCTTTCTGCTGCTTGCGATCCTCAACGCGCTGGTGGCCGCGTACATCTTCTCGCTGGTGCCGGAGTTTTTGCTGCGCTTCGTCTCCTGGCTGCTGGTGGGTCTAGTTTATCGGCTCAAGCGCCAGCACGTGGAGCGCATCCCGGCCGATGGCGCGGCGCTGCTGGTTGCCAACCACGTGAGCTTCGTCGATGCGCTGGTGCTGATGGCCGCGAGCCCGCGGCCGATCCGCTTCGTGATGGATTCGTCGATCTTCCGCACCCCGGTGCTGTCGTGGATGTTCCGCCAGGCCAAGGCGATCCCGATCGCCTCGGCCAAGCAGGACGCGGCGATGATGGAGCGGGCGTTTGCCCGCGTGTCGGAAGAACTGCGCGACGGCAATCTCGTTTGCATCTTTCCCGAAGGGCGGATCACCGACACCGGCGAGCTTTACCCCTTCCGCCCCGGCGTGACGCGCATCCTGGCGCGCGACCCGGTGCCGGTGGTGCCGATCGCGCTGCAAGGGCTGTGGGGGTCGTTTTTCTCGCGCATCGACGGCGGCACCGCGATGCGTCGGCCGTTCCGCCGCGGCTTGTTCTCGCGGATCGGTATCGCGGTCGGCGAGCCTGTGCCGGCGGCGCAGGCCACGCCCGAGGTTCTGCAAGCGCGGGTGGCGGCGCTGCGCGGCGACTGGAGATAGCCAGGACACCTCACGGGGTCGCCCCCGTTGCGCGTAATGCCGTCTCTCCAAGGCAGGACATCGCCCGTGCAAAGAGCGCGCACGCTGCGCAGGTTGGGGCTACGCGGGTTTGCGCGGCGGCTGCGGGCGCGGGCTTGGCCTGAAGTTCGCCTGTGCCTCTTGGCCTTGGACTGCGCCCCTCTCAGCCAATCCGCATCCCGCATCCGCTCGCGCAACTCCCGCGTCCCCCGTGAAGTGTCCGGGCGTACCCGCCCGTAGAATCCGGCGCATGGCTGGATCGACCTTCGGGCACGTCTTCTGCGTCACCAACTTCGGCGAGTCGCATGGGGCCGGCGATCGGCTGCGTGATCGACGGCTGTCCGCCGGGGCTGGAGCTTTCGCCCGCGGACATGCAGCCCGATCTGGATCGGCGCAAACCAGGCACCTCGCGCCACGTCACACAGCGGCGCGAGTCCGACCGGGTGGAAATCCTTTCCGGCGTGTTCGAGGGCAAGACCACCGGCACGCCGATCGCGCTTCTGATCCGCAACGAGGATCAGCGCAGCAGCGACTACGAGAACCTGCTCGACACTTTCCGCCCCGGCCACGCCGACTACACCTACTGGCGCAAGTACGGGCTGCGCGATCCGCGCGGCGGCGGGCGTTCCTCGGCGCGGCTGACCGCGCCGATGGTGGCCGCCGGGGCGGTCGCCAAAAAGTGGCTGCGCGAGCAGTACGGCACGGTGGTGCGCGGCTGTCTGACGCAACTGGGCGAGATCGAGATTCCGTTCTTCGCTTGGGAACTGGCCGAGGCCAACCCCTTCTTCGCTCCCAATGCGGACATCGTGCCGCGGTTGGAAGCGGCGATGGACGCGCTGCGCAAGAGCGGCGACTCCTGCGGCGCGCGGCTGCGCGTTGCGGCGACCGGCGTGCCGGTGGGGCTGGGCGCGCCACTCTTCGACAAGCTGGACGCCGACATCGCCTACGCGATGATGGGCATCAACGCGGTCAAGGGCGTGGAGATCGGTGCCGGCTTCGGCGCCGTGACCCAGCGCGGCAGCGAACATGAAGACGAGTTGCTGCCGGAAGGCTTTGCCACCAACCACGCGGGCGGCGTGCTGGGCGGTATCTCGACGGGGCAGGACATCGAGGTCGCCATCGCGATCAAACCCACCTCCAGCATTCGCCTGCCGCGCCGCTCGATCGATCGGCGCAACCAAGCGGTGACGGTCGAAACGCATGGCCGCCACGATCCCTGCGTCGGCATCCGCGCCACCCCGATTGCCGAGGCGATGCTGGCGCTGGTACTGATCGACCATGCGCTGCTGCATCGCGCGCAATGCGGCGACGTGCGGCTGCCGCTGCCGCCGATTCCCGGGACCACCTCGATCTGAAATGCGTGCGGCGGCACCTTGGTCGGACGACGCCCGGCTGGGGATCTTCTTCGCCGCGTACTTCGCCGCGGTCGGCGTGATCGCGCCCTACCTGGCGCTGTATCTGGAGTGGCGCGGCCTGACGGCCTTCGAGATCGGCCTCGTGCTGGCGATGATGCAGGGCATGCGCGTGATCGGCCCCAATCTGTGGGGCTGGCTGGCCGACCACGGCAATCGGCGACTCACCATCCTGCGGGCCACGGCGCTGGCGACCTGCGCGGCGTATGCCGCCCTCGCGCTGCCGGGCGGCTTCGCGGTGATCTTCGCGGTGCTGGTGGTCGCCAACTTTTTCATCACCGCGCAGATTCCGCTGGCCGAAGCGATTGTCGCGGCCCATCTGCGCCATGACGGGC
>JAJTHJ010000335.1 GCA_021298875.1 Burkholderiales bacterium
ACTTGGCGCGCGCCGCGGCGGCGGCCTCGGCGCGCTCGTGCTCGACCAGCGCGCGGTCGGCGGCGAGGATGTCTTCGTCCTTGACGTGCACCATCGCCTTCAACTTGTCGACGTCGACTTCCTCGACGTCCTGCTCGCGGCTCGGCCACGCGCCGGCTTGCAGGCACTGCACGCAGCGGACGATTTCGACGATCCCTTGCAGCAGCAGCAGGCCACCGGCCACCGGGATCACGAACTTGAACGAATACAGCGGCAGCGCCACCGCCGAGAAGGTCTGCTCGCGGATCGCCAGCGACTCGCTGGCGAAGGTCCAGCCGGCAAAGGTCAGCGCGATCACGCCGGGGACGAAGAACAGGATGTAGAGCACCAGGTCGATCGTCGCCTGCGTACGCGGCTGGAAGAAGCCGTACAGCACGTCGCCGCGCACGTGGCCGTTTTTGGCGAGCGTGTAGGCGCCGGCCATCATGAACAGCGTCCCGTACAGCATGATCTGCGCGTCCAGCGCCCAGGCGTGCGGGTCGTTCAGCACGTAGCGGGAGTAGACCTCCCAGACGATCAGGCCGGTCAACGCGACGATCAGCCAGGAAAACATCTGGCCGACAAAGGTCGAGAACTTGTCGATCGACAGCAACAGGCGCTGCATCCGTGGCCTCCCCAGACCGCAAAGCGCGCGCGTTCAGCGCGAAAAAAACGCCCCTCGGCACGGCGAGGGGCGGGTTGTCGTCGCAGGTCGGACCGACGCGGCGCCGGCCCGGCCCCGCGCTTACCGCTTACCGAAGTAGTGGTTCCAGGCCATGCGGAAGTCGACGTTGGTGTCGAAGTGCCAACGGCCCACGCGCTGCGCGAAGCCGCGCATCGACTCGAACACCTGCTTGAACGCGGCGTTCTCGGCCGACTTCTTGGCCACCACCTTGTCCCAGACTTCCAGTTGCGCGCGCAGCACCGCGTCCGGCGTCTTGTAGAAATTGACCTTGTCCTTGGTGCGCAGCTCGATGTAGTCCTTCGAGTAACGGTCGGCCGCCTTCCAGCTCATGTCGGCGCTGGCCGCCTGCACCGAGTAGTCGATCACCGCCTTCAACTCCGCCGGCAGCGCGTCGTACTTGGGCTTGTTGAAGAGCACCTCGAACTGCTCGCCGGACTGGTGGAAGCTCTGCAGCATGCAGTTCTTGGCCACGTCCGGGAAGCCCAGGATGCGGTCGGAGGTGGCGTTGTTGAACTCGGCCGCGTCGATCAGGCCGCGGTCGAGCGCCGGCACGATCTCGCCGCCGGGCAGTGGATTCACCGCCGCGCCCATTTCGGCGAAGATGTCCACCGCTAGGCCGACCGTGCGGTACTTCAGACCCTTCAAGTCCTCGGCCTTGGCGATCGGCTTCTTGAACCAGCCGAGCGGCTGCGTCGGCATCGGCCCGTACAGGTACGACACCACGTTCATCCCGAGGCTCTTGTAGATGTCCTCGAGCAGTTGCTTGCCGCCGCCGTAGTAGTGCCAGGACAGCACCTGGTTGGCTTCCAGGCCAAAGGCCGGGCCCGAACCCCACAGCGCCAGCGCCGAGTTCTTGCCGTAGTGGTAAGCGACCACGCCGTGGCCGCCGTCGAGCGTGCCCTTGTTGACGGCATCCAGCAGTTGGAACGCCGGCACGACCGCACCCGCCGGCAGCACTTCGATGCGCAGGCGGCCGCCGGCCATATCGTTGATCTTCTTGGCGAAGTCGTTAGCGTATTCGCTGAAGATGTCTTTCGCCGGCCAGGTGGACTGGAAGCGGAAGCTGACGGTCTGCGCACGGCTGACCATAGGGAAGCCGAGCGCGGTGGCGCCGGCGGTGGCGGCGGCGGCGCGACCCAGAAAGCTGCGGCGCGTGCCCTGCCCGGACGCCGCAGCGTCCTTGCTCTTGATGAACTCCATCGAACCGTCTCCTTGGAACTTGCGAGGTGTCCGGCAGTGTGGCAAACCGCGCGGCTGCATGCCCTTCAGCCGGCGGCACTGCTTCTCGTGGCAGGTCGGCGGAGTCTAAGCAGAAAGTGCCGCCGACGGCTCCACTTTTTTCGGCGGCTGCGGCGCAAAGGGCACGATCTCGACCCGACTGTCGGCCAGCGTCAACGCGTGGCCCTCGGGCACCGCGGTCCAGTTGCCGAACGCAGCGTCCAGCGGCTCGGACAGCACGACAACGCCTTCGTCGTCGGCGTCGAGGCAGCACTGCCCGTCCGCGTCGCGCACGCTGGCCGCCGCACCGTAAAAGAGTGTGGGCGAGGCCCGGTCGGACGAGTAGCGCACGGCGATCACGCGCGCGCCGTCGGTGGCGGCGGCCGTCAGCCGCAGCGGCTCGTCGATGCCCTGTGCGGTCATCGCCGCCTGCACGAAGCCGGCGGCGCGCGCCAGCGCCGGCAGCGGCTCGTCGTCCAGACCGAAGGTGAGCGCGAGATAGAACAGCGTCTCGCTGTCGGTCGAGCCCTCGCGCGCCCGATACAGATCGGGGCGGAGCGCGAAGTCCAGCTCGCGGGCGATAAGGTCGAAGCCCCCGATCTGCCCGTTATGGGCGAACAACCACTTGCCGTGGCGGAACGGATGGCAGTTGGCGCGGCTGGAGGCGCTGCCGGTGGAGGCGCGCACATGCGCGAGAAAGAGCCGCGCATCGATCTGCGCAGCCAGCGAGCGCAAATTCTCGTCGTTCCACGCCGGGCGGTCGTCGCGGTACAGGCCCGGTTCGCTGCGGCTGCCGTACCAGCCGATGCCGAAGCCGTCGCCGTTGGTCGCCACCTGGCTCTTGCGCGCGCGCAGCGACTGGTTAATGAGCGACCGCTCGGGCTTGAACAGCAGCCGCTCCAACGCGACCGGGCGGCCGGAATAGGCGAGCCAGCGGCACATGGCGTCAAAAGAATCCGGCGCCCACGGCAAAGAGCTTCTCGATCCGCGGAATCGTGCGCTTGTTGGCGACAAACAGAAGCAGGTGATCCTCGGCCTGGATCACGGTGTCGTGGTGCGCCATCACCACCTGCGCGCCCGAGCCGCTGCCGCGCACCAGCGCGCCCAACGCCACCCCGCGCGGCCATTCGATCTCCTCGACTCGGCGGCCGACCACGCGCGAGGTCTTCGGGTCCCCGTGGACGACGATCTCCAGCGCCTCGGCGGCTCCGCGGCGCAGGCTGTGCGCGGCCACCACGTCGCCGTGGCGCACGTGCTTCAACAGGTTCGACAGCGTGGCGTGCGAGGGCGAAATCGCGATGTCGATCGAGCCGCCCTGCATCAGGTCGCCATAGCTCTTGCGGTTGATGAGCGCGATCGTGCGGCGCGCGCCCAGCCGCTTGGCGAGCAGCGCGCTCATGATGTTGTTCTCGTCGTCGTTGGTCAGCGCGACGAAAAGATCGGTCTCCGCCACCCCTTCGTCTTCGAGCAGGTCTTCGTCGGTGGCGTCTCCGTTTAACACCAGCACGCGGCTGGAGACCTGGCTCGCCAGGTACTCGCAGCGGCGCTTGTCGTACTCGACGAGCTTGACGTTGAAGCGCAGCGGCGACTCGACCCCTTCGCCGGTGTCCAGCGCGCGCGCCAGCCGCAGGCCGATGTTGCCGCCGCCGGCCAGCATCACCCGCCGCACCGGCTTGTCCATCCGCCGCAATTCGGCCAGCACCTTGCGCGCGTCGTCGCTGGCGACGAGAAAGAACACCTCGTCGCCCGGCTGCACCATCGTCTGCCCTTCGCAGGCGACACTGCGCCCGCCGCGGAAGATGGCGACGATGCGCGTGTCCACGTTGGGGATGTGCGTGCGCAGTTCCTTGATCGGCTGCGACACCAGCGGCCCGCCGGCGTAGGCGCGCACCGCGATCAGGCTCACCCGCCCGTCGGCAAACTCCAGCACCTGCAGCGCCTCGGGAAACTCGATCAGCTTGAGGATCGTGTCGGTGACGCTCTGCTCGGGCCAGATGATGTGGGTGACGCGAAAGCCCTGCTCGCCGGTGAGTTCCGGATGCTCCTGCAACTCGATGTTGCGCACGCGGGCGATGCGCGTGGGCACGTTGAAGAGGTCGGCGGCGATCTTGCAGGCGACGAGGTTGGTCTCGTCGCTGGCGGTGACCGCGATCAGCATGTCGGCATCCGGCGCGCCGGCTTCGCGCAGCACCGAGGGCAGTGTGGCGTTGCCGACCAGCCCGCGCAGGTCGTAGCGGTCTTGCAGGTCGGCCACGCGCGGGCCGTCGGTATCGACGACGGTGATCTCGTTGGCTTCGGACACCAGGCTCTCGGCCACCGACGTGCCGACGCGGCCGGCGCCGAGGATGACGATCTTCATTCGGGCTCGGCGCGATCGTCGGCCGGGGACGCAGGCGCCGCGGCGCCGGCCGGGCGACGGCTGCCGCGCGCCAGCTCGACCCCGAGTTGCTTGAGCTTGCGATACAGGTGCGTGCGCTCCAGCCCGGCCCGGTCGGCCACGCGCGTCATGCTGTGCCGCTCGCGCGCCAGGTGGTACTCGAAGTAAATGCGCTCGAAGTGATCGCGCGCCTCGCGCAGCGGCTGGTCGAGGCTGATCTCGGTGAGCGGGTTGGCGGTGACGGTGGGGACGAGCGGCGGCGGCGCGACCGCCGGCTCCGGCGCCACCGCCGCGGGCAGCGACGCCGGCACCATCGCCGCGCGCAGATTGCGCAGCATGCGGCCGCGCTCCAGCCCGGCCCGCACAGCGGCCAACAGTCGCTGCAAGGCGATGGGCTTCTCAAGGAAGTCGAGCGCACCGTAGCGCGTGGCCTCCACCGCGGTGTCGATAGTGGCGTGGCCGGACATCATGATCACCGGCATCGTCAGCCGGCCAGCGGCCGACCATTCCTTGAGCAGCGTGACGCCGTCGGTGTCCGGCATCCAGATGTCGAGCAGCACGAGGTCGGGCGCTTCGCGCTCGCGGGCGGCGCGCGCGGCGGCGGCGTTTTCCGCGGTCGCCACGACGTGGCCTTCGTCGGAGAGGATCTCCGACAGCAGTTCGCGGATTCCGATTTCGTCGTCGACGACGAGGATATTGGGCATGGTGCGGCGGCGGTCGCGACTGGCGCGGACGAAGGAGGAGAGAAAGCTTACGCCGGCAACGCCAGACGCCGGATCAGCAAGGTCACGCGGGCGCCGCCCTCGGCCCGGTTGGCCAACTCGACGCGGGCGCCGTGCTCGTCGACGATTTTCTTCACCATCGCCAGCCCCAGCCCGGTTCCGCCGGACTTGGTGGTCACATAGGGTTCGAAAGCGCGCGTGAGTATATGCGCGGGGAAGCCGGCGCCGTTGTCCTCGACCGCCAAGCGCACCGCGCGCACGCGCCCGTCGTCGCCGAGGCGCGCTTCGGTGCGCACGTCGACGCGCCCGTCCGCGCCGCG
Source organism: Burkholderiales bacterium (assembly GCA_021298875.1). Classification (GTDB taxonomy): domain Bacteria; phylum Pseudomonadota; class Gammaproteobacteria; order Burkholderiales; family Burkholderiaceae_F; genus JAJTHJ01. Next base: position 5,341 of record JAJTHJ010000335.1, read on the forward strand.
CGCGGCGGTCGCATCCTGTGCGTTGCCGATCAGGTTGTGGATCAGCTGCCGCAGCTGAGTCGCGTCGCCTTCGATGGGCGGCAGGTCGGCGGCCAGGTGCAGGTCGATGGTCGCTCCCGCCGCGGTGTGGCCGCGCCGCTGCCCGCCGGCCTGCTCGATGCCGTACAGCGCGCCGATCTCCTCGACCAGCGCGTTCAGGTCGAGCGGCGCCAGCCGCGCCGGCGGCAGGCGGGCGTAGTCGCGAAAGTCGTCCACCATCCGCTTCATCGCCGCCACCTGGCTGACGATGGTCGCCGCGCCGCGCGCCAGCACCTGCGCCTGCTCGGGCGGCAACTGCGGGCCGAGCTTCATTTGCAGCCGCTCGGCCGCCAGCTGGATCGGCGTCAGCGGGTTCTTGATCTCATGCGCCAGCCGCCGCGCCACTTCGCCCCAGGCCACCGCGCGCTGCGCGGAAATGACCTGCGTGACGTCGTCGAATACGACCACCGCGCCGGCCCCGTCGGCCAGCGGCAAGGGCGAGCCGCGCGCCAGCAGCGCCAGCGGCGGCGCGCCGTCGGCCGCGGGCCGCGGCAAGGTGAGTTGCCGCTGCCAGGACTCGGCCGGCGCGGTCAAGGCCTGTTCGGCGAAGGCTTCGGCCACCGCCGCCGCCAGCTCGGGCGCGAGCTCGGCCAGCGGCTGCCCGGCGCGCGCCGCCAACGGCAGTCCGAGGATGCGGCTGGCGCCGTGGTTGGCGGTGACCAGCCGCTGCTCGCCATCGAGCACGAGCACCCCGGCCGACAGGTTGGCGAGCACGCGCTCCAGAAAGGCACGCGCGTTCTCCAGCGCCCGCTGGCGCGAGTCGACCGCATCGCGCGCCTCGGACAACTGTTGCGTCATCGCGTTGAAGGCGAC